>NZ_QGHD01000019.1 GCF_003148885.1 Hallerella porci
GGTAAAGCGATGAGTCTTGTGGGTGTAATGAGTCATCCGCTTGATTTATTGGACCAATTTAATTTATTTCAGTTTAACTTTTTTGCAAGCACAAACGCAAAAGCTGTTGACTTAGGTTTACCCAGCGGCACCAAGTGGGCGGACATGAATGTGGGGGCAAAATCACCTGCGCATTATGGGGATTACTTTGCTTGGGGTGAGATAAAGCCAAAAAAGACCTACACAAGTGAAAATAGTCTGACAGTCGAAAATGATAAATTCAATTTTGATATTGCAGGGAATGCAAAATATGACGCTGCAACAGCCAACTGGGGCAGCAAATGGAGAATGCCGACGCAAGCTCAAATGAAGGAATTGATAAATAAATGCACATGGACTTGGAAGAAAATAACCGATATGAATGGAGCGATTAGAGGCTATGGCTATAGAGTCACAGGCCCTAATGGAAATTCAATTTTTCTCCCAGCTGCGGGGCACCGTAGCGATTCTGACTTGAATTACGCGGGGAGTGGCGGGAACTACTGGAGTTCTACTCCTGGCGAGATCGACGGCAGCGGCTACTACGCCTGCAACTTGTACTTCGAATCGGACCGCCAGTATGTGGACTACACCGACCGCGAACTTGGCCGATCTGTTCGTCCCGTCTTAGTTGAATAGCGTAGCGCATCTAAAAATAATCAAAAAAGGTATCTTTATGACATTTTTGGAAGAAATCAAAACCCTTGTTAAATCAACTCCCATTGAAAATCGGTTGAATGGAGTTGTCGTCTATAAAATCAAAGATTTAATAGATAAAAATGTGGATATTCCAAAAGAACCTGGTGTCTATTTTGTAGGAAGGTCAACTCCTCAGCAAAAAATGACGCTTTGCAAAGCAAGCGATCTTGGCTATCAAAATGTAAAAGGTGGATGGTATGAAAATAAAGAGGCTGAACTTGAGCAGAAAAAAGAAAAATGCAAGTGTGTGGTTTATATTGGAAAAACTGATTGTAAGGGTGGCTTAAAAACACGAATTTCAGCTTATATGAGATTCATAAAAGAAATGAAGGAAAATAAGACTTCAAAGACTCGACATCGTGGAGGACGAATCATATCTTTGATTAAGGAAGTTTATGATTTAGATTTTTGTTGGATTTCTATTGCAGATCTAGGAGTCAAAGCGAAAACAATAGAATCGCTGCTTCTAGAAAAATATGGGAAAGAACCTGAGAATCTCCCATTAGCCAATAGGCAATATTAATTTTTTGTCCGCACCCCCTTCCTAATTCCTAACTCCTAATTTTATCGTTTCACCTGGCTTGCAATAACGCCTGCGACAAGCGATACGACAATCACCGCAAGGCTTACTGCGGTTGGAATATGAACAAAGTCTGCAATGAGCATCTTGATGCCCACAAAGGCAAGCACAAAAACAATCGCGTATTTGAGTTTGTCAAATTTTCCAAGCATGGCGGCAAGCGCAAAGTAAAGCGAACGCAGCCCAAGGATTGCCATGATGTTTGATGTAAAAACGATGAAAGGGTCAAGCGTTACGCCAAAAATTGCTGGAATGGAATCGACTGCAAAAAGAATGTCGGACAATTCGACGACGATTAGCGCAAGAAAAAGCGGCGTTGCAAATAACTTGTGGTTTTCACGAATAAAGAAATGATGTCCTTCGATTTTTGTCGTGAGTGGCAGAAAGCGCCGCGCGATTTTTACAATCTTGTTTTGACTTAAATCCTGTTCGTCTTCGTTTAAAAATAGCATCTTGAACGCGCTATATAACAAGAGCACTCCAAACACATATATGACCCAGCTGAAATGCTCAATCAGCACAGCGCCCATCAAAATAAACGCCCCGCGAAGAACAATCGCGCCTAAAATTCCCCAAAATAAAATCCGGTGCTGATAAACCGCTGGTATTTTAAAATAGGTAAAGATGGCCGCCATCACAAAGATGTTGTCAAGCGAAAGGGACTTTTCAATCACATAGCCGGTCAAGTATTCTAAAACGTGTTCGCTATCGCCATAGATAAAATAAATCGCAACGCTAAACGCAAGCGAAAGTAAAATCCAAATGCCAGTCCAAACGAGAGCTTCGCGAACGCCAATCACGTGATCTTTTTTGTGAAAAACGCCCAAATCAAGTGCCAAAAGAACAGCGACAAACGCAAGAAAAATAAGCCAGAATGTAAGCACTTCGCCTCGCTAAGTTTTTGGGGTTAGTTTACAAAAGGAATATACAAAAGCAGTCTTTGAAAGAACAAAGGAAACCGCAGCGAAAATCGCAGGAATGGTGTCACCCAGGGCGAAACCGGATGTGAAACGATGGGCGTGAGATCCAGAAGCGCCTTCCGTGCAATCCTGAAGTGTCACACGTGTCATCCTGACGAGCCTTCCGTGTCATCCTGAACGTAGTGAAGGAGCTAGCATTTTTATCCTTTTTCACCAAAACATCGCATTTTTATGAATTTTCATTTTTTTAGAATATATTTGCTTTAGAAAAATGATAAAATTGCAAAAATTGAAAAAATGAATATTGGAAATACATGCTTTTAAGCAGGACTTTGCGGAAAAATCAATTTGCGAAAACGGTAATTACTTTTATATTTTAACTTCCTATGTCGAATTTTCGTTCTATCGATGAATTGATTGGTGCGCTTTCGCGCGAAAAGCAACTTTTAAAGGAAATGTTTGCCAAACGAAAATTGCTTTCGTTTCGGATGGATTTTGCGGAACAACTTGTCGATTACAAAAAGGAACGCATTCATTACTTGGTCGATTACGGAGTCATTCGCGACAACGGAAATTTTTTAGAACTCGAAGATATTTATCTCAAATTTTTTGAAGAAGTTTTAGAAGTCAACGAAGAAATTAACGTTCAAAGTGTCAAAGCAAATATTGACCATTTAAAAGAAACGATTGAATATTATCTTCAAGAAAATAATGAAAATCAAAAGTATAATTATTTACGCGAAGTCCGTCGCAGTTTGAAAAATATCGCGCTCAACACCAAACGAAATGTAATCGACTTAAAGCGCAATGTTGATGACACTTATAAAAACGAGCCGAATTACAAAATCAAAAAATCAAAGCTCAAACATCTCGATGAAAAGCGCGACGGCATTAAACTCATGATTGTCGAAGCGGAAAAATTACTAGAAAAAGAAACTCTCTTTTTTACATCGGCGATGGATTTGAATATGCGCTTGGTCGTGGATGATTTGCAAGCGGACTTGAATGAATCGAGTCATAATTTGCTTGAAATCGAACGGCAAATTATCGATTATTTGAATTTGATTGATCATCAAAACTCGCTACTCAAAAAAATTCGCCTTATCAAATATTTTCGCGACCAGCAAGTTCTAGAAACGAATACCGATGTCAAAAATATTTTGCAAAAAACAAATGGCGTCTGGATGGAAAAATTGCCCGCGTATCGCATCAAACTTTCGCTAGAAAAATTGCGCGGCGACGAAGGCCTTGCCATTCTTCAAGAAGTTCGTCACAAAAATCATCTCAAGGGAACAGGAAAAGGAAAATGCGCCGAAGCTTTGACCGCTGAAGATTTGAATGTCGAAAGTTTTGTCCAACAGATGGTCGATCACGTCGAACTAAAAAATGCATTCGCTGCGCAAAGTAGCGATTTATTCCACTTTATTATGAATTATAAATTTCCGTTCGAAATCGATTTAGAAGGAAAGCTCGTTTTGTTTTGTCAGGTGGCGAGTGGCTTTTACGATGAACTTGAATTTTCGGACAAGTACGAACAAATGGCTGGCTTTGAATATCCTTTGATTTATGCGAAATAGTTGGGAGAAATGATGTTAAAATCGAGCAAAGAAATTTTTGAAATTTTGAGCAAAGGCGCTTTTATTTCGGTCAATAGTACAGACGAATTGAATCGCAAATATTACGATTTAATCGAAGACGATTTGGACGCTTATCGCGAATATTATGAAGGCGTCGGTTTTATTTTGGAAAGCGGAAACGGCTACTTTTATTTTTCGCGCACGGAACAGAAAGTTTCGATGGGTGAAAAACTTTCTCGCTTTTGTGATTGGATTGATCGCTTGGATTTTTTGAAAACTTTTAATTCTTCTTTTGAATCGGGATATGTTTTTACAAAATCAAAAATTTTGGAACGCATTTCTTGCGATTTAGAATTAAAAGAAAAAGCGCCGAAACTTTATAGCGATAAAAAATCTCACGAAGAAATTGTCGATAAGTTAATCGATGATTTATCGAAAATGGGATTTATCGAAGTTGAAAATGAAGTGGACGGAAGTTTTCGCGTGACTGCTGCGTTTCATTATCTCGAAGAAATGGTGAACTGCTTAAATGTGGTGGAGGGTGCCGATGCGTTACCTGAATAAAATTGTCTTTATCAACAGTGCGCATGTGCGTTATGCCGAAATAAACTTGAACGGAAATGTTCACCTGATTGGAACGCAAGGAGTTGGCAAAAGTACTTTGCTGCGTGCGCTCCTTTTCTTTTACAATGCGGACAAACAAAAACTCGGCATTCCGAAAGAAAAGAAATCGTTTGACGATTTTTATTTTGAAAAAGACAATTCCTACATCGTTTACGAAGTGGTGCGAGACGAATCCGCTTATTGTGTTTTGGTGAGCAAATCTTCGGGGCGTGCGAGTTTTCATTTTATCGATGCACCATATCATCGCGATTTTATCGTGAACGAAAATGGCGAAGTTCCCACGGAAACAAAAAATATTCGCGCTCGATTAAACGAAATTTATCATCGTCCGATTTACATGAGTTCAACAGTAGATCGCTACGAAACTTTCCGCGATATCATTTACGGCAACCATCAAAATGTGAAAAAGGAATTCTATAAATTTTCACTGGCCGAAAGTTCTCGCTATCAAAATATTCCGCGCAGCATTCAGAACGTTTTCTTGAATTCAAAACTCGATGCGGATTTTATCAAGGATACGATTATTCAATCGATGGATGGCGAAAGCGCTTTTATCGATTTACGATATTTTAGAAATCAAGTTTCGGAATTTGAACAAGAATATAGCGATATTGGGAAATGGTTTGAAAAAAATAAAAAGGGCGAATGCGTTGTGCGTATTGAAGCCGAGCGCGTTGTGAATGTTTACCATGCGTTATTGCTCTTGAAAAAAAATATTGAAACAAGCAGTAAGGAACTCAATTACGCTTATCGAATTACGAAGGAACAACTGCCGGCGATTTCTAGTGAAATTGAAAAACAGGAACAGGCGTTAAATACGACGATGCGTTTGTTGCGTGAAGAAAATGACAAGTTTATGCGCGAACGCGACGGCCTTAAAAAATCGCTCACATTGACCGATGAAAAGTTGAAAAATTGCCGCGAAAAAAGTGCTTATTATGTTTCGCAAAATATTGAAGAAGTTTTGAAGAAACAAGAACGCGAAAGCGTTTTAAAAATGGAAAAAGAAAATCAAGAAGAACGCAAACGATTGCTTACGCGAGAATTTGAAAGCGTTGCTGAAAAATACGAACGATTGATTCAACAGGTAAATGATAAACTCGGCGAATTTAAGCAAGTGCAACAGGCGCGCATTATCGAATCGGAATCGAAATTGAATGCAGAAAAGCAAAATCGATTTGCTGAATTTGAAAAATCAAAGAATGCGGCTTCTGTGCGATTTGATTCTGAAATTGAAACGGCAAATAATTTGAAACAGAATTTGCAAAACGAAAAAACGGACTACGAAAAATCGCTGATAGAATTGAAGTATTTTCATCCGTTTGAAAAAGAAATGCAATCTTGCAAAACGCAGATGGAAAATTTGCGCGCATCGGAAAATTCAGACAAATTAAAACAGGCGAATGCTGCTCGTGAACTTGCGAAAGTGCAGTCGCAGCGCGATGCCGAAATTGCAGACTGTAAATCGAATTTTGAAAAGGAAAATCATAAGCTTGCAAGTGTTCGTGAAAAAATTGCTTTGGCACTTGAAAAACTCGACAATCTTTTAGAAAAGCAAAAAGGTTCGCTTTACGAATGGCTTTCGACAAATAAAGTCGGCTGGGAAAATTCGATTGGAAAAATCATCGATGAAGAAACGGTTCTTTATCATAGCGGGCTTTCGCCCGAGTTAACAACGGAAGCGGGCGAGTCGCTGTTTGGTGTGAAACTGAATTTAGAAGAACTTCCGAATCGAATTCGCACTCCCGAAGATTTGCAAAACGAACATCGTGAGCTCGAAAAATCGCTTGCTGAAAATTCTAACGCAGTCCAATCTTTGCAGGACGATTTAGAAAAACGCATCGCGTCGGTGGATCGCAGCTACGGCACAAAAATCAAAGCGCTTCAAGAAGAAATTCGCAATTTAGAAATTGACTTGGTGCAGATTCCTTCTAAAATCAAACGCACAAGTAATGAACTGGAAAATTTCAAACGCAAAGATGCCGAAGAAATTGAAAAACGCCGAAATGAAATTCAGCAAAAAGTGACGGAAGTCTCGCAGAAAATTCTTGCGGCAGAAGAAAATATCGCACGTATCCGCGATGCCAAAAAACGGGAAATTTCAAAAATTGAAAAATCGTATCGCGATGACATTACCGCTTTTGAAAAGGCGACAAGCGATTTTAAAATTCAAGTGAAGGCTGAAATTTTAGACAAAGAAAATCGTGCAAAAGAAGAATGCGATGCAATTCAAAAGCAAAAAGAAAATGAACTCGAAAGTAAAAATGTTGATGTGAATGAATTGCGCAAATGCGAATCGGAAATTTTGCGCTTGACCGCAGAATTAAATGATATTGAATCGCATCGCGAACTCGTGACGCTTTATCGCCGCGATAAAGCAGAGCTTTTTGATCGCGAAGCAGAATTTAAAGAAGAAAAGCGCACGCTGGAATCTAAGTTGAATGATTTGCAAGGCAAATTTAATTCGCGTCGCGAAAAATTGAACGCTCAAAAATTCGAACAGGAAACTTCTTTAAACCAGTCAAACGAACGCAAAAAATCGATGGAAAATGATGTCTCGGAAACCGAGAAATTAGCGCTGTCTTCGCTGTGCCCTGAAAACATTAAGGACGCAGGCGAAACGCCTTGCACCAAAAATTGTTCCGAAGTCATTCGAGAATTGACCTCAGCTGTTATTGATTCTTTGAATCGTAAAAAAGATTTAGAAAAATCAATCAACAAATTCCGCGATAATTTTTCACCGCGTAATACATTTAAATTTCCGTCGGATTTGAATTCGGAATATTCTTACATCGCTTTTGCAGAAAACTTGAATGATTTTTTGCTGAACAATAAAATCAACGATTACCGCGAACGCACAAGCGGGCGCTACACCGAAATTCTCACGCGCATCGCGCGAGAAGTCGGTAACATGACCAAGCAAAAACAGGAAGTTGAAAAAATCGTAAGCGGCGTCAATCGCGATTTCAATGAAAAAAATTTTGCTGGCGTCATCAAGAGCATTGCGCTTCGCACCGAAGAAAGCAACGATAAATTGATGAGGCTTTTGGAATCGATTCAAACGTTCAATGCAGAAAATCAGTACAAGATGGGCGAAATCAATTTGTTTAGCGATGCCGGGACCGAAGAAGCGAATCGCAAAGCGGTGGAATTGCTGCTGCAATTTGTGCGCATTTTAAAAGACGAACCGAACCGCGATCAGCTCAAACTTTCGGATGCGTTCCGCTTGCAATTCCGCGTTCAAGAAAACGATAACGATACCGGTTGGATTGATAAAATTTCAAATGTCGGCTCCGAAGGCACGGACGTTTTGGTAAAAGCGATGGTGAACATCATGCTCATCAATGTTTTCAAAACGCAAATTTCCAGGAAGTTTGGCGACTTTAAATTGCATTGCATGATGGATGAAATCGGGCGACTTCACCCGACCAATGCGAACGGCATTTTGAAATTTGCAAACGCAAGAAACATTTATTTGGTAAATGGTTCGCCTACAACGCAGAGCGTTTCGGAATATCGCTACACGTATCTTTTGGAAAAAAATGCAAAGTCCGAAACCGTTGTGCGCCCGCTTATGACAAGGATTTCTGCGACATGAATGGCGAATTTAAAATCACCGAAGCTTTGCTTGAAAAAATAAAATTTCTTTTGTGCGGTGAAAAGCTAAACGCCAGCGAATGTAAAAATGAAATTTTTCAAGAAATGACTCGAGAAGGATTTCTTGTTCAAGTGAAAAATGGCCGCGGACTGATTTACTTTGCTCCCGATAAAAAAGCGATGCAGGAATTTTTAATTTCCAAAGACGACGCATTTCGAGGCTTAAATTTATCGAACGAAAAGAAAATTTTAAGAGCGGATTTGGCGCGCACTACCGGGAATTCTAAAATTCAAAAAGTGCGCAGCTGCATCGGCTTTCTCGTCAATTCTTACGAACCGATCAAAGCGACTTTAAACGCAAATTCTTTTGTCATCCATCCTGTCGAAGGAACATTTTTATTTATCGCCGATATTGAAAATTTTAAGTTGCCCGAAAACGTCGTTGTCGTAGGCGTAGAAAACATGGAAAATTTTCGTTATGTCGCACGACAAAAAATGATCTTTGAAGAATTGCGAAATTCCATGCGAAAAGAATTGAATCTCGAAAATATTCAACTTCTTTTTGTTTCGCGTTATCCGCAAACTCTCGATTTAATCAAATGGCTCACAAAAATTCCTAATCGCTACGTTCATTTCGGCGATTTAGACCTTGCTGGAATTCATATTTATCTGACCGAATTCTTCGCAAAAATTAAAGAGCGCGCGAGCTTTTTCATTCCGCAAGATGCTGAAATTCGCATTGCAAACGGAAGCCTTGAACGCTACGATAATCAAGTCAAACGCTTTGAAAAGATGGCTGTAAACGATAAACGCGTCGAAAGTCTTGTCGCTTTAATCAAGAAATATCACAAAGGCTACGATCAAGAAGGGTATATTGAGTAGGGAAGTTCTCGTTCAAAAAGCCGTTTTTTCTATTTTATCAAAGTATGTCAATTCAAGAACCTGATCAATCTGTTTGGGACCGTTTTTGGGCCCGGAAAAAAGACCTTTCCAAAGTTTATCCTGCGTCGCCGACGATTTTGAAGACGATTTATAAACATTTTCCGAATGTGCAGGGAATGAAAATTCTCGAAGTCGGTCCAGGCTCGGGCCGCGATAGCGCGGACTTGGCAAAGCACGGCGCCGATGTTTACGTTCTTGATTTCTCGGCAGAAAGTTTGAAAACGGTCGAAGCGCTCCGCATCCGTGAAAACTTAGAAGAAAATTTGCATTGTATCCGCGGGGACGCTTTTAAGTCGCCATTCCCGGACGGGACATTTGACTTGGTCTTTCATCAAGGATTAGCGGAACATTTCGTCAATCCGAATCCGCTGATTGCAGAAAATTTCCGCATTGTCAAACCGGGTGGTTATATCCTTTGCGATGTGCCGCAGACTTATCATTTATACACGGTCGTCAAGCACATTTTAATCGCGATGAAGAAATGGTTCGCCGGTTGGGAAACGCAATTTTCCATTAACGATTTGCGGAAACTTTTGAAAACCGCAGGCTTCAATTTGAAATACGAATACGGCGATTGGATGCGCCCGAATTTCATTTATCGCACACTCCGCGAAGCTTGTTTCAAAGTGAATGTGGAACTTCCGAAATATCCGTTCCAAGGTTCTGCTTATCAAAAAGCAAAAGATGCGTTCTTAGATGCCTTTGACCGCGTCCCGCTTGCGCGTTATACGCAGCTTTCGATTGGAATCCTCGCTCAAAAGCCGAAGGGATGAATAAATCTCTCAAATCATTTTTGATTTTTTGTCTCAAATTACTGGTGACTGCGGTTCCCTGTTATTTTGTGTACGATAAAATCGTGACGGCTCCCGGTTGGGATACCGGCGACATTTGGGATTTGTTTTCGGTGCATTCAATTGCGCCGCTCTTCATCGCACTTTTCTGCTTGGGACTTTCAAATTTCACAGGCTGCTTGCAGTGGAAATTGCTTTTAGAAAAACAGAATGTGCATCTCGGTTATTGGCATTTGGTGAAGCTTTATTTCGTCGGGCTTTTCTTCAATAATTTTATGCCCGGAAATGTCGGCGGCGATGTGAAGAAAGTTTACGACATCCGCATGCAAGGTTCGCAAAAAACCGTCGGCGGCGGATTAACGGCGACATTTTTTGATCGTCTTTTCGGACTTTTCTTTTTAAATATTCTAGCGCTTGCAGTGGGATTTCTCTTCTTTATCCGCGATCCAGAGCAGCGACTTTTTTTGCTGCCGTCGCTTTGGGTTTTTCTCGGATTTTGCACTCTTTTCGCAGGACTTTTCAGCAAACGCATCGGGCGCATTCTCGCTTGGTTTTCGGGGAAAATTTTTCCGATGTCCGTGCAAATTCGGATTTTACATTTCCAAGAACGCTTTCAACTTTTCCGCGATTGGAAACTTTGGTTTCATATTACAGCATTGTCCGCGGTAACGCAAAGCCTTCGCGTGGTGGTGCACTTTTTCTGCGGCATTGCGATTGGACTTTCGATCGATGTGTCGTGGTATTTTTTCTTCATTCCGATGGTCGCTGTCATCAGCGCTTTACCGATTTCAATCGGCGGTTTTGGTCCGCGCGAACTTTTGGCGCAATCGCTTTTTGAACGCATCGGCGTCCCCGGCCTTTCTGCGGTCATGGTGCAGCTTTTAGCGTATTTAGTGAGCATGCTTGTCAGTCTATTCGGCGCAGGATTTTTCCTCGCTGAAAAAAGAAAAACGACGGACAATTAATCATTCAATTAGTAAGGAAATGCAAGAGTTTAGAACTTAGATTTTAGAGCTTCGAGTTTGAAGTTTTCTCCGCTCAAAGTTCTCAGTTCTAAGTTCTCAAAAATTTGCAGCAAGCTTTATTATTTAACGATTCTGATTATTTCGTCACGCTCGTAATTTTCTCATAAACGAGAGGAACGAGTTCTGTTTTCGGATTAATCGGATGATCGGCAGCGAGAAGTTTTACATCAATCGGTTCAAAAATCGTCGATTTGACCGCAACTTTATCGGTGTTCTTTCTCGATTCCCAAGTTTCGCGTGAACCTTGAATGTGCACCGGCAAAATAATCGCATTCAATTCGGCAGCGAGACGGAAAGCGCCGCTTTTGAAAGGTTTAACGACGCCATCTTTGCTGCGCGTTCCTTCGGGGAAAACGAAAACGTGAACTGTTTCTTTGGAATTTTCGATGCGCTTTTTAATTTCGGCGCCGACCCGAGAATTTTGTCTGTCGATGAAAATGCAATGCAACGCTTTCATCCAAAAATTCAAAAACGGAATGTAAGTGAGTTCTTTCTTGGCGAAAAATCCAATCGTGCGACCGAGAGAAAGGAAGACAATCGGAATGTCAAAATAAGATTGATGATTGCCGACGACGAAAACGGGGCGGTTCCAATCGATGCGAGAAAGCGCGGACTGATTTTCGATGGTAATTTCGACGCGCAAAACGCGAAAGCAGAATTTTGTAAAACTTTGCACGCGCGATTCAACCCAAGCCGGAACAGATTTCCGCATAAACAGACTGCGAAAAAGAAACGGCGGCACTGCGCTAATCATATAAGCTAAAACCAGCAGCACCGAGCGGATTTTAAAAAGCGTAAGCGGCATAAAAGACTTCTCCTGAACCGGTTTATCGACGTAGCGCAAAAAACGGGACGGCTTAAATTTGGAAAGTTTTCCTTTCCAAAAACGCTTCTTACAATATAATAAAAAGAGCACTGCCTCTGCGCGGGTAACGCCCACGTAGAACAGACGTTTCTCTTCATCGAGTTGAAGCTTTTTTTGTTTTCGACTTCCTTCGGTTGCGCCCGGCGTGAGCTTTTCGGCGAGACCTGCGTAAAAGACGACAGTATATTGGAGGCCTTTGGAACCATGAACGGTTTCGATGTGAACTCCCGAAACTTCGGGCTCGTCGCCTTCTGCTTCGCGGAAAACGGGAATGCAAAAATCGGCCAATGCTTCTTCGTAATAAAGCCGCTGCCGATTATAGCGGACAAGAATGGCGAAGTTTTGAAATTCCAAATCATAGGCTTCGCGGAGCTCGCGAATTTTCGCCACGATGCGGAGCATTTCTGTTTGCGGGTCATCGCTCACCCAAATTTCGGGCGGGCGATTTTCTAAAAAAATCGGTTTCGGTGAATTATTTCCTGCGCGTAAAGTTTTGCGGAGAAGTAACGGCTTTTCTTGAAAAATATTATTCGCCAAATTTAAGACTTGCGGAACGGAGCGATAATTCCATTCCAATCGGAGTAATGTAGAATGCGGAAAATCTTTGCAAAAGCGGAAAACGTTTCCGATGTCTGCGCCGCGGAATCCGTAAATCGCTTGATCGTCATCGCCGACCGCAAAAAGATTTTGATTTTCGCCGAGAATTGCACGGACAAGTAAATATTGCGATGGATTGATGTCTTGATATTCATCGACGAGCACTTCTAAAAAACGCCCGCGGATTTCTTTTTGCACGCTAGCATTTTTTTGCAAAAGTTCTGTTGCGAGATAAATCAAATCTTCGAATACGATGTTTCCGGTTTGCAAAACGCCTTCGCGAATGCTTTTCAATTTTTGAGTTAATTTATGCGGAAGATTCGGGCTGAATAAATCATCGCGGGAAATCGCATTCGGAGAAATTTTCTTTTCGGCGAGAGCGCATGCGAAGCGTTCTTCTTCGGCGGTTCCCGGTTTGGGCGCCCGCAAAAATCCCGCAAATTCCCAGCCGAATTTTCCGTCAAATTTTTCGCGTAAAATCGAATAGGCGAGTGAATGAAATGTGCTCAGACGAATGTCTGCGTCCGGGAAAAGTTTTTGAACGCGTTCCCGCATTTCTTGCGCTGCTTTCGCCGTGAACGTGAGCGCTAAAATGGATTCGGGCTTTGCGCCTTGTAAAACGCGCCATTGAATTCTCCGCGTTAAAACCGAAGTCTTTCCCGAGCCCGCCGCTGCTAAAATAAGAAGCGGACCGTCTTTCGCATGGTCGTAAAGAACGGCTGCTTTTTGGTCGCTGTTGAGTCCTTTCAAAATTTCTGCTTTCATGTCTTCTGTTTGCATGATTTCTCCAGATTAAAGAATTTCAAAAAGGCTCCCATTTGTTTAAAGACGCTTGAAACGCAAAAAATTTCCGAAAAGTAAACGGAATTTTACAAGATTAAGCCGAATTTACAGAAAATGTGAAATTTTTAAAGAAATTTTGAAAAATTTTAGCCTTTCCCCTTGACAGCGCAAAAAGAACTTTATATATTTGGGCTACCCTAACGGTGATAACACTCAGCAAGGTGATGAAGAAATGAAAAAGAACATTCTTTTAGTCGCTCTCGGAACTTTGTTGGTAGTGATCGGATTCATCTGTCTCGCTCAAGGGCCTGCAGAAAACCCTGTATCACTGACGGTCGCACCGATCATTCTGGTGATTGCTTACTTGGTTGTGATTCCGCTCGGAATCCTCTGGGGTGGTAAAAGTCAGAAGAAATAGGGGCGATTAGCTCAGTTGGTTCAGAGCAGCTGCCTTACAAGCAGCGGGTCAGCGGTTCGAATCCGTTATCGCCCAGAAACGGGGTGGTAGCTCAATTTTGGTTAGAGCATCGGCCTGTCACGCCGAAGGTTGCGAGTTCAAGCCTCGTCCGTCCCGCTTAAAAAATCCTTTCTCTACGAGAAAGGATTTTTTTTTGTATTCCATTCACAGTTGATATTTCCCATGAATAATGAGAGCGTTTGCTCGTTCCGTGCGGATTCAAATTAACCGTTTTTAACTTTCGCATTTTGACCTGCATCTCAACTGTCCAATTTCCTGTTGCTTATTATCCATTTTTAATTGGCACTCATGCTTGCGGCTCGGTAATAAAAATAGAGAATTCGGCGCGCATCATTTAAACCTCTCATTCCTCATTTCTAATTTCTCATTTTTAAAAATTAAAGCTTACATTTTGGCAAGGGTTGTTTGAGAAAATATCTGTGGATAAATTGTTGCTTAAAATGTGATTTGCAAGGGGGATATGTGCGTATTGAAAAGATGATATTTTCCGAAAAATTGCGTATGCCCGAAATTTGCGAAATTTCGCCGTTTTTTGCCTTTTTTTAAGAAATTTCGCCATCTTCGCTAGGATTTATTAAATTCGCATTTGTGTTTTCGGGTAGGTAAAACTTCTTCCGTGATTGTGGGTCATGTTGATAGATAACGTTATCCGTCTTCCGAATGCTTCGTTAAGCGTTTGGGACGATGTTCTTTCTTGCTTACGCAGTTCGCTTTCGGCGAACTCCTTTGATATGTGGTTTGGCAAAAAGAATTTGACGTTAGACGGTATTGAAGACGGCTGCGCCAACCTCATCGCTGCAAATGAATTGGTGGCTTCTTGGATTAACGGACAATTCCGCGATGCGATATTAAACGCTTTTAAGCAAGTCTTGCCCGAAGTTTCGGATTATAAAATTTCGGTTTCGAAAAACAGCAAAGCTTCGCAAGTGCAAGTCCTTTCGACAGAGCCCGAAGTGGTTGTGCATAAGCCACAAGTTCTCCGCGAAGAAAAAGAACAGCAGTCCGAAAACGCAGCGATTCTCAAATCATTTTATCCGAATTACAGCTTTGATACTTTCGTCGAAGGCGACAGCAATAAAATTGCGTTAGCGATGTGCCGTTCTATCGCTGAAAATCCGTGCGAATCGGCGATGAATCCGTTCTTCCTATTCGGCGGTCCGGGAGTTGGGAAAACGCATTTGCTCCAATCGATTGGACGTTATGCGATTATGTATAAGACTGCGTCGTCGGTGGTTTATCGTACTTCGGAACAATTCCTCAAAGATTTTATGCGCACGCAAGATCCGAATGCATCTCGCTTGGAACGGGCAGAAGCCACCGCAGAATTGCGCCATCTTTATGAAGATTCGCAGTTGCTTTTAATCGACGACATTCAAGTGCTCGCTGGGAAAGGTCGCGGCGCCACGGAAAAGGCACTTTTTGATGTGCTCCAGAAACGGGTAGCTGCAAAACGGGAAACGGTTTTCTGCGCGGATCGTCGTCCTTCGGAAATTCCGAATCTTTACGAAGGATTTATCCGATTTGACGGCAATAGCATTGCGGTAAATGTGCCCGATTTAATGACGCGCTTAAATATTTTGCGTCGGAAAGCGGCGAAATTGCAAATCCCCGCCGAAGAAAGAGAACGCATTTTCCACTGGGTCGCAACGCATCAGCGGGGAAATGTCCGCGAAATTGAAGGGGTCGTGACGAAACTTCTCGCTTATCACGATCTTTTGGGCGTCAATTTAACGCTAGAAACTTTCAAAGAACTTTGCGAATCGTGCAATGTGACGTCTCCCGCAGACATTGCGGATAAACCGATTCCCACGATTTCATCGATCAAAGAAATCGTCGCGATGGCTTACCACATTTCGGTGGAATCGTTAAATGCCAATTCCCGCGTCAAATCGATTTCGGAACCGCGGAAAATTGCGATGTATTTTTGCCGCGAACTGACAAAAGAATCGCTTTTAAGCATCGGCTTTCAGTTTGGCGGTCGCAATTATTCAACGGTTATCGCAAGCATTAAAGCGGTCGAACGCGAAATGCAACATTCTCCCGAATTCGCTGAAGAAATCGAAAAATTAAGAGAAAAACTGGTAAATTAGAAAGGGCGCGCAGCGCCATTATAATATTCCTCATTCCTAATTTCCCATTAGAAAAGTCCTCTTTTGTATTTTTTTGTTTACGCAAGGAAGTAAAATAGTATAGATTTGTAATGTGCAAAAGAGTAGATTTTTTAAATCCGGTTTTACCTTGGTCGAAGTTCTGACGGTGGTAATCATCATCGGGATTTTGTCGGCTGCAGGTTATGCGAGTTTACAGCAGGCAGTTGCTAATAGCCGTGCGAAAGATGCTGCGTTTAATATCGCGGCGTTTATGGAAACCGCTTCGAATAAAGCGAACCAGTTGAGCGATACCGTTTGCGTGAAAATGTCTTCGGCATCGTTGCTCGTGATGGTGAAAGGTTCTTGTAAAAATGGAACCGAAGAAATCGGGCAATTGGAAATGGTCGTGGGAATGAATCTCGTTTCGACGGCGGTAGATGGATTTGATGGGTCAAATTTTGCAGCAGAAGGCAGCGGTACAGAATCTTCAGCTGCGGGCGCAGAATTTGTGCCGCAGTTAGGACTTGCGGCAACGCCTACGGGATATTTCTTAGCACAATATGGCAGTTCAACACTTTTTGGGGCGGCGGTAAAAACAGCGAAAAAGAATGCGGTGACTCCGAAGATGAGTCATGACGGTTCTTCTTGGTCCGATTTGTAAGAGGCGCTCATGGTGATGAATAAACGAAAAAGCAAACGCGGATTCGGCATTATGGAAGTGCTTGTTTCTATCGCTGTTCTCGGATTGCTTTATGTGGCGCTGACCAATTTGCAATCGGGAAATCGCGATACCCTTTTGCGCATCCGCGGGCGCGATGGCGCGGTAGAAGTAGCGCAGCAGGTTCTGGATTCTTTGCGGGGGGCGGGGGTGAAATCGCTGCCTGACCGCGATACGACGATTACGATTCCCGAAATTTCGCGGACTTGGAAAGGACAACCCGGAGTTGTTTCGCACGATATGACCGTTCCTTATACTGTCCGTGTAGAAATTTCATCCGATGCGGATTATATTGCAGAATCCAAATCGCAATACGAAGAAATTTCGCATGTTTACGCAAAGCGTTTGCTAGTCCACGTAGAGTGGCCGTTTAAGTCATCGACGCAATCTATTCATATTTCGGGAGTGATCCGATGAATAAAAAAGGTTTTACTCTGATCGAATTGGTCGTGTATATGGCGATGATAGGCATCGTCGTTTTGATTGCTGGACAAGCTTTTTCGGATAGCACCAAATTTCGCGTGCGTTCACAAAATATGCTGAAAGCTTCTCAAGAAGCGGAAAATGTCGGCATTTTATTCAAAAACGATGTCTCGCAAATGGGCGCAAAAAGCTCTCTTGAAGAAACGGTCGCGGGTGATGATGATGAATTTAGCGATTCGCATAAAGCGATTCTTTTTATGAATCCGAATGTGGCGACAGAAACGATGCGCGATTCTTCTTCTTATCGCATTTCACCGCAGAATCCTGCAGTAGGACAAAATTTAGATAGTTTAATATTTCGCAAAATCCGTTATCAGGATAACGGAAAATTTGGCGCAGTTGAAGAAGTCTATTGGGTTTTATTCAATGGCGTTTTAAAGCGTTCTTGTAAAATTTTGGAAAAAGCGTCTGGTGTGGAAGATGCACCATGTGCCGCTGCGGGTTCGGATCATGATGCGGTGGATGATTTGATGGTGGAAATGGCGACGAATGTGAAAAAATTCCAAGTTCTCGCCGCAATTCCTTCGATTCGAAGCGATGCTTCGGGTGTGGAAAATCAAGATGAACAACTTTTCCCGACGCGCGGAACACAGGCTTTCCGGATGGTGCCGCGTTATGGCGAAAACAATTTCAATTATTTCAACGCGAAGAATACCGATAGCAATTCGGTTCTTCTCAGCGGCTTTACTTCGAATTTCGATTTGAAAACGAATACGCCGAATGAAAATGGAAAATTGGTGAACCAAGCTTTTGCGTTTTTAAAGAATGACGCTTCGGAAAATTGGGCGGCTCTTTGCGCGGAGTCGGGAAATTATTTTTCGTTCGGCAAGGGAATGGAATATGAAATTTCTTTTGAAATGCCATATCCGAGTCATGACAATGATAAATCGCGGTTATTCGTCCCGGGGCGCGATCATATGGCTGTGGGATTCCGCGATGTCAACGGCAATCGTCCCGATGAAATTGATGACTTTTTATTTTATCCACCGGCGACTTCGGCTGCGGGAGTTGTTCCGCGTAAGATGCGCTTTACGGTAAAAGATTCGGTGAAAAATGTGTGCTTAGCATTTACCTTTGCGAGCTATTCGCCGGAAGCTTTCAACGGAACGGTTACGATTGAAAATTTAAGACTACTGCAAATCGCAAGTTCTTATTATCAGTTTGATGAAAATAAACCGTATGTGGAATCGAGCGATAAGCAAAATGTGAAAGCGTTAAAGCTTATTTTGCAAGTCAAGCGCGGTGGCGTTTCTGAAAATGATGCTGGGGAAACAGGTGAAGTCTCTTTAGTCGTTCCGGTGCCGAGTAATGGTCCGCGCAACTGATGGAGGTTGGGTTTATGCAGAACAAGAAAGGTGTTTCGTTAATCGTTGTGCTTCTCTTTATGTTGGTGGCGACGATTGCTGCTACCGCAACTTACCGTTGGATTACTTCGGAAGAACGTTCTTCGGCTTCGCGGATGCTCCAAGAAGAAGCCTATCAAAGCGCAGTCGCTGGAATTGAATCGGCGCGGTCGTGGATGGCGTATCACGCAAACGATGTCGGCGCTCTCATTAAGCAATATAAAGATGGCGATAATAAACCGCTCAATTTGACAAGCCGATTTGCAGAACTTGCGCACGCAGGACAAAATTACGAAGTGTGGCTCGTCGGGGCGAATACCGAAAATACCACTTACAAACTCAAAATACTCGCCGAAGGTCGCGCCCGCGAAGGCGCTGCAAAGCACAAAGAATTAGCCATTCTTAATGTCGATGGCCTTTACCAAGTTTTTATTCCTCAAGCGCAAACGAAGAAAAAGGTGAGCTTTGATTACGCATATTTCGGCGGTTCGTATTTGGGAGCGGGTAATGTAGGCGTCACTTCGGCAGTGATCAATGGAAACTGGAAAGGAAACCCGCAAAGTATTGAAAAAAATTTTGTGGTGACAGGAAACGCAGAATTAAGCGGTAGCGATGTTTACGTGGGAAAACTCGCTTGTGTCGGTGGAAATTTATCACCGCAAAACCAAGGCATTCACGGCGGAAGTCTTTATGTCGGCGGCACTTTTAACGGCAACTTGAAAATGACCGGCGATGTTTATTTTGATGGAAAAGCTTATACGCAAGAAGGCGGGGATTGTGCGGTCGCAGGAAATGTGATGGTGAATGGACTTTTGAAGAAGCATTCTAACCAACCATTTCGCATTGCAGGAAATTTGTGCACCAGTGAAAATGGTCTTGTCATTTCGGAAACGACAAACGGTGGCAAGGAACTTTCTGTAGCGGGAAATGTTTGGATGCCTGGAGATTTGAATTTCCTTTGGGCGGATGGTATAGCGCATTCTGGAACAGATTCGGCAATTGTCAGCGATTTTTGGAATTCGGATCCGTTGGAACAATATTATTATCAAATGTTCCTAGGAACTAACGAACATTCGCAAGTTTATATTCGCCATGCAAATTCTTCGAAAAATTACAATTCATTGCGGAGTGATAAAACTTTTACCGAATCGGCAGATGCAACGAATTATCGGAGCTGCTTAACGCCGGCAGATCCGTGTGAAGAATATGGATATTGGGGCTGGGGTTGGAAATATTGCAAAAAATATCGAGCGAGCGGAGCTTGTTCGAATTGGTCGACTTGGAATAGTGAAAGTTATTCCCCGCTTCCCGAGAAGAACGCGCAAGATGACAAGTATTATGTTTACTTCAATCAAAGTGGAGTTCCTGATGTAGAATTTAAAAGCCAATACAATGATTATTGGAAAGAAAATACGCCGGGATATTTTGTCGGCGGCGCTTGGTTCTTTGATCTTTGGAATGTGTGGAATGAATATCAATTCCGCAATGATAAAGTGAATCTTTCCTATAAAAATGGAAAAGTGCAATCTACACTTTATTGTAAAAAGCAAGGAAATTTTGCTGCTGGAACGCATGAAATGGCTGCATTCCGTCCGGTTTGTTATGTGGCTCCGTGGTTCAAATCCAACGGACATGTGATTTCTAATTTGCCGATGGAAGTGCCTTTTGAATGTGCAGATAAGGTAAAAGAAGACTGCGATTCCATTTGGAAAAAGAAACCGGGTTGCGATGGTTCTTCGTATAAAGTCGATGATGTGTTGACGACGGGTTATAGTAAATTTGCGAGTTTTTCGGGAAAAGGCTGTGCTGCGGGCATTACATCTTGGAGTAACGATATCGTTTCGAAGTTAAATGCTTGCTATAAAGAAAATAATGAAGATGAAACGTTAAAACAACAGAATTTGTATAACGGATTTTTGGTCGTAGAAGTGAACGGCGGAACCTCTTCGACAAATCCCGGCGGCACTTTGGACGGCAAATTTATCATTATTGCTAATGACAAATTGGATACGCAACTGCCAAAGACAACGGAAGGCTCGCATGTATTCTTGTTCTTAAAACAAGGGGCGAGCAACATCAAAGATTCGGATGTCAAAAATTATTTCATCTATACAGAACAGAAAATTGAAAATACGTTGAACATGAAAATCAACGGGACGATTTATGCGACGGCAGAAACTTGTGCGGGCATGGGAACCATGCAATCGTCTTCGATTACCTACAATCCGGAATTGGTGCAAGAATTGACGGATGCGGGAATTATTTGCGATAATGATGGCTCGAGTTGCGGCGGCGTCAATTCGTCGTCTTCGTCAAGCGGCGGTTCGGGCTCGGGCACAGGCTCGGAGGATGATGATTTCGGGCACATGGATGCGTATTACGTCGCGACTTCTCCGCAGCTCGGCGTTACGGTCGAATCGCAATATCGGAATAATGAACGCTTGGATAATTTGGCGAGTGCGGTTTCGGTAGATCCGTCGTTTATCGTGCTTCCGCGTGTGGTTTATTTGACGCAACAAGCGCCGGGAAAATTGGAAGATTATTACGGCTTAATTCCTTTGAATGGACGTTCCGAAGTGCAATCGCCGGCGGTAACTTGCGACAATGAAATTTCGCCGACGGGTCTCTTGTACGATGGCACGAATAAAATTCCAGAAGGCTATTATACTTGCCGCGTCATGGCAAGCGTGGACGGCAGAGCTTCTACAGTTCCGTTCTATGTTGTTGTGAAAGGCTCGAAAGAATCTTCAATTTATGTTTCGTTCAAAGAATCGAGCGTGAAAGTGGCGAAAGGGGCTTCAACAACTTTGTCTTTGGTGACTTCAGCGCTCACTTCGACGGAACAAGCAGAATATGAAGTGACGATTTTAAAACCCTCGGAAACCGACGGTTGGACGGTGACTCCGTTATCGGGCGTTACTTGCTCCGATCGGACTTGCAAGGTGAAAATTTCTTCGTCCAATCCGGAAACTCCTGTCTTTAACGTCACCAGTGTGAATGGCACGGGCTCGATGACATTCTTTATCACCGAAAGTTCGGGATGTCTCCCGGGAACGAATCCGACGGAAACGGTTCTCAGCGCTTCGTTTGTGACGATCGTTCGCGAAGATGTTTCCAAGTGCGCTCTTCCGGAATGCGGAACTTTGATAGGTGATGACCGCCCGAATTGCAATTCTACCAAAACATGGTTTACGGTAACGGGAACGGATTGCTCCGTCGATGTTGCGAATGAAAAATGGAGCTGCGGCGTCGCAGGCGATATTATGGGAAAAGCGGCTTCTTCTGTGCCGACTGGATGCGAAGTCATCATTCCGCCGGTGACATTAAAAGCGCCGCTCGAAGAAAATAGCACGCAGATTATTTACGCATCTCTCAAAGCGAAAAAATCGAAATTGACCGTGAAATTTTCTGGCAAAGATATTAGCGGAAATCCGGGCATTAACGTGACGATTTACCGCGCCGACGGCTCGAAGGTAGACGATCTCTGTTCTTACGACAATGCGAAAACGAACGGCTGCGAATACAGCGTTTACACCGGAGAATCCGCGGAATTTGCCCTTGAAAATGGCGACGATAAGAGCTTTAATTATTGGTCGTGCGAAGGTGGCAACTGCCCGACGGAAACGTTGAGAAATACCGCATACAGCGTGCCTTCGATTTCGGTCGATAATACGGTCATCGCGCACTTTAACGAAAACGATGATCATTGCTTCTTCGATGAATTTACGACGAGCGCATCGTGCGAATCGACGACGGGAACAGAAAATGCCAAGTATTGCATTAGCGCAGCGGGCAAAGCGAAAAATGCAAAATGGTATGTTGCCGAAAAATCCAACATTTCGGAAGATGCGCTTAAAGCGCTCGATTATTCAGATGGTCACATTTCTTTAAGACGCGGCATTGCGGATCAAGTCGAAGCGAATAAGCCGGCGATGCTCATTTTGAGTTCGGCGGATGCGGGAATTTACGGCACGCTCACGGCGCAATTCTTAGTTCCGAAAGCGGGCTCGGGCTCGAATAAATCGATGGCGGGCATTAACAATTCGGGATTCGTATTGCGCTCCAATACACTCGGCACTCAATACTTGATTTTGAATGTGTTTACAAATAGCTCGGGCGATTTGACCGCAAAAGTTTGCGTCGCTGGCGGAGCTTGCTTAGAACGCGAACTTGTGAACGGCAGTTCTACCCTTTCTGTTTCTTCGACGGAAATTGTGACGATGCAAGCGACTCTCGCAAAGAAAGAGGATGGCGATCATTTGAATGTCAAAGTCGTCGTCGGTTATTCGGGCACAACGAGTGCTTCTGCAGACTTTAATTTGCTGAATTTGAAAGGCGCTGCGGCGTACGCCAATCATGCGCATCAATCGGTGGGCTTTGCGCTTTCGCATCCGAATTTCAAATTATACGATATCGGTTGGACAAGCGAAGATTACGGCGCCGAATGCTGGGATACTCCGCCGACGGTAAAATGCTCTTTCCGCGCGGCTTATGTGGGAGGCATCGTGCCGAAGGGCACTTCTGTCAAACCGTGGGTCGGTTATTCGAGTTGGTTTAACAGCAGTTCTTGCTCGCCGACTTATTTTTGTGCCGATGGGAAAAGCGATTACCCAGACGACTGCGACAACCGTGAATTTGCGCGACGCAACGTTGCGCGTGGAATTGGATAATCCTTTGGCAGCAGAAGTGCATATTTCTCTCTACAGCGAAAATGGCAAGAGCGAATCCTTCTGGGGCTACGACAAACCGATTTATGCCGATCCGTTTGTGACGAACGAAACTGGAGTTTTAACCCTCAATTTGAAGGATATTGAAAATACCGAAGGATTTGATATTGAAAATATCCGCGGCATTTTGGTGCGGAATATGGAAACGGGAAAATCGGTTACCGTGAAGTCGATTACGACGAGTTGCGAACACATGCCCAAAATCAGCAACTGCAAAGCGGAATACAAATCGGGATTCTGGAATATTTCGGCGACGATGAAAAATGCCGAAAGTATCGTCGGCTATAAAATTCAAAAATTCGTCTATGAGCAAAACGAATCAACGAAAAATGTTTCTTGCACTAATAGCGGATGTAAAATGACTGGCGATGTCTTTGTCTATGATTTGGAAGAAGACATGGACAGCTATGCGAAAAATTTAGGCAAACCGATTTACTTTAAGATTACGCCGAATATGCAAAATGGTGCGATTGATCCGTGCGAAACCGAAAGGATTACGAGCGGAGAAATTAAGGCGTCTTGCAGCATTAACAAAACGTCGGTCGTGATAGGCGAAGGCATTCCGGTAGCGACGTATTCGCTTTCGGGCTGTCCCGATGCAAAATGCGGTTACGAAGTTTCATTGGGCGATGTCGTCTTGGCGGAGGCGACTGGCGGCGATGTGGATAAAAATACGACGAATCCGAACAAAGCCAATGCGGGAACGCAATCGTTAGCAGTCGGCGAATATTCGATTAAGATGCGCTCAACGAATTCGGATCGTCCGTTTAACGAAGTGGAATGTGGAAAATTTGAAGTGACCGAGCAGAAAGTGGAAATTGTTCCGACGGTTTCTTGCGAAGATGTAAAAGCAAAAGTCGGCGAAAAAGTCACGATTACTCCCTCGGTCACGGGCTGCGATGACGGTTGCTCTTATACGCTCACGGGAATAGACCCGATGGCTTCGGGCACTTTACCGATGACGGGAATTACTTATACCGCGCCTTCAAGCGCAGGCTCTGTTGTGCACAGTTTAACAGTTACCAATCAATCTTCGAACAGAAGCGGTAGCTGTTCCTTTACTGGCGTGTATGAAGCGAGCGGAACAGGGGGGGGGGCCGTTTCGATGGATTGTGAATTTGCCAAATCGAAAGTTTTCCCTCAAGAACAGTTGGTGCTCAACACGATCAATATAAAAGGAATTACAGAAAACAAACAGCTCAATATAATGCTTAACGGTTCTGTTGTTAAAACGATGGACTGCGGTTATGGTTCTTGCTGGAACAATCAGTTCGCGGCCACCAATTCTCTCGGCACGCATACTTATGAAGTGATGCTTGACGGCTATCGTGTATGCTCGGCAAAACTGGAAGTTCAAAGTGCAATTTCTTGCGATGTCTCGAGTGAAGAAATCGGGCTTGGTGAAAGTGTAACGATTACGGGCAATTATTTAGGCTCATGTTGGAATGTTTCTGTTGCTGTGAATAATTCTGATAAATCATGGCCTCAATGTAATTCTATGTCATATACAGAAACACCAACAGCTTTAGGAACTTATGAATATAAGATTAAAGTAAATGGTAATCCTGCCGCAGAATGTTCCAAGACGGTAAAGGTTGTTGAAAAAGCGCCGACCATTACTTGCCCGGATAATGCTGCCAAAAAAGTTGGCTCAAATATTTCTGTCAAACCAAAATCTTTGAGCGGTTGCTCAAACGGTTGCGAATATAACCTTTCGGATGGTTTCACAACATCGATGAGCGGATATAGTTATAAGGGCGATGCGATTTCCTTTACGGCGCCTTCTTATGAAACCTCTGTCACTTACCAATTTGAAGTGAAAAATGATAAGGGCGCTGCAAATTGCAACTTTACGTACGATTATAAGACTAGTAGTGGAACGGTGTATCCTTTGGATTTACCTAAGGATGAGCCAGTGGTAATCAAGGCGGATTCGTGTTATTCTATAACAAGTTCGACAGCATCTTGTACAAATATAAGATTCAATTGCTTGTGGAATAATGCATCAGAAGGATGTTCTATACAAGTCAATTCGAATTCACCAACAGCTGGTGGACATAATTCATCAAATAATATTCTATCGCCTAAACCAAATGAAGGTGATGTGATTTGCACATCGGACCATGTTGATAAAATTACTTGTGCGGGTTGGTAACATCAACTAACGCTTTATAAAAACCGCCCTCGCCTGTTGCAAACAGGCGGGAGGGTTTCCTTTTCCACTTTGCTTCTTTGGCAAATTTTCGATTGCAAAAAGTCAAATTTTCTAAATTCTAGTTATGAAGAAAATTTCGCTTACGGGCATTAAGCCCACAGGAACGCCGCATCTCGGCAATTATTTGGGTGCGATTCGCCCCGCGCTCGAACTCACCAAAGATTACGATACCGTTTACTTTATCGCGGATTATCATGCGCTCACGACCGTTCACGACGGCAAAGAAATGAGCGAAAATATTCACAAGGTCGCGGCAACGTGGCTCGCTTGCGGACTCGATCCGGAAAAAGGACTTTTTTACAAGCAGAGCGATATTCCCGAAATTTTCGAGCTCAGTTGGGCGCTGAGCTGCTTCACGCCGAAGGGCTTTATGAATCGCGCACATGCGTATAAAGCAAAAGTCGAAGCGAACCGTGCCGCTGGCGAAGATTTGGATACGAACATCAACATGGGATTGTATTGCTATCCGTGTTTAATGGACGCCGACATTTTGATGTTCAACGCCGACGTGGTTCCGGTTGGAAAAGACCAAAAACAGCACGTGGAATTTTCCCGCGATGTCGCCATTCGTTTCAACAAACAAATGGGCAAAGAAGTTTTCAAAATTCCAGAACCGTTGATTCAAGAAACGACCGATGTCATTCCGGGATTAGACGGACGTAAAATGAGCAAATCGTACGACAATACGATTGAAATTTTCCTTGAACCGAAACAGCTCAAAAAGAAAATCGGAAAAATTGTGACGAACAGTCTCCCGATTGAAGCGCCGAAAGATCCGGATACTTGCAATGTCTTCAATCTTTATCGTTTATTCGCAACTCCCGAAGAAACCGCTGCATTGGCAGAAGCCTATCGCAAAGGCGGCATGGGCTGGGGCTACGCCAAAGGCGAATTGCAAAAAGTTCTCGAACGCACATTCGGCGAAGCCCGCGAAAAATATTTTGACTTGATGGCGCATCCCGAACGCATCGATGAAATTTTGCATGCGGGTGCAGAAAAAGCGCGGCCGGTGGCACGCGCTCATATGGAACAAGTCCGCGAAGTTTTAGGATACGGAAAAATCTTCTGATTTTTCGACCCAAATTCTTCCATCGCTGATTTCGATAACGCAGACGGTTTCGCCTGCGTTTATCATTTCGCCTTTTGTTTGCACATCGAATGATTTGCCGTTAAAGCGAGCGTGTCCAACGGGGCGAAGCAACGTTTCGGCTTTTCCTTTTTCGCCGACTTGAACTAAGGCCACATTTTCGGTGGGAGATTTTGCCGTTTCCAAATCCGCTTTGAGCATTGGCGTCCAGCCTTCGGGCAAAAGCGGAATCAGATATTTCGAAGCGACGATGGGGAAGATTGTGGCGAGAAGCGCGCAGCCGATAATGTAAAATAGAATTGGGAGAATCGCAGAGGAATTTCCGCCCGGAATAAATGCGGGAATACTCGTAATGTCAAAGGTTAAAACGAGCGCAATTCCCATGCAGAAAATGCCGCCGATTCCAAAGAAAAATGTTCCGGGGAAAACGAGAATTTCTAAAACGAAAAGTCCGATGCCGAGAACGAGGAAAATTGCGGGCAGAAAATCGTCTAAGTGATTCGCATATTGGCCGAGGAAAACGGTCGCGATGAGAAGAATGCCCACGACGCCGAAAATGCCGAAGCCAGGAGTTTTAAATTCCAAGTAAAGCGCACCGAATCCGAGAATGAGAAGAATGCCCGAAATGTTTGCGATAAAGCGGGCGAGTTTTTCGCTCCAAGTGATTTCAATTTCATGAGTCGCTTCGATTTCTAAAGATTTTTCAAAGGCGTCGCGGCTTTCGGGAGTTCCTTTCGAAAAATGCAATGCAACAGCTTCTTCGTCGGTCATCGTGAGAAGTTCTCCCGCTTCGACGAGAACTTTGGGCGTTCCCCAAAATGCTTTTTCTTTGGCGTTCCATTTTTCGTATTTCGCTGCTTCAACTGCGAGAGTGGAATCTTTATGCTTCAATTCTAAAACGGATAAATCGGGAGAAACCATCGCCATCGAAAGCAATTCGGGATAATTATTTTTCTGCGCTAAGTTGCGAAATTTTGCGCGGAGCGGTGATTGAATTTTTTCGCCGACGATTTGCGGTGTGCCATCGCTATTTTGCACAATCGGTGCGCAGTCGCCAATTGTCGTCCCCGGAAGCATGTAAAGTTCTTTACTCGAAAGGGCGATGAGTGCGCCGGCGCTAATCGCTTTCTTGCTCACGAATGCGATTGTCTTTGCATTTTTAATTCCCATAATCGTATCGACAATATCAAAGGCGGCGTCCAATCTTCCGCCGAATGTATTGATATCGAAGATAATGTAATCGGGATTTTTCTGTACGGCATCGCCGATTGCGCGGGCGGTATATTCATACATGCCCGGATCGACATCGCCTTCGAGGCTAATCCACGCCGCGGTTTTTGCCGAAGCGATTCCTGCGAAAGAAAGCAGCAAAAGGAAAATTAACAAGATGGATTTTTTCATTTTTCCTCCGAAGTAAAATTCTGATGAGAAGTGAATTTGTACTGATTCATTTATACGGATTCATTTGTGCGTTAACGCCGAAGTGCAGGTTTTCCGCCGCTTTGACGGAGCTGTTGAATTTTTGCGAGAACAGCTTTGTCCGCGTGCAAAATTTTGGTGAGCGCGCTGGGTGAAAGTCCAAAAGCCCGCGCCGCTTCTTTGGTATCGCCGCCTGTCGCTGCAACGATATCGAGAACGTCTGCGATGAATTGCGGGTAAAGTTCATTGGACGGCTGAATGTGTCCCATGCTGCCTGGGAATTTAAGCTCTGATGCGGATTTAGGCGCTTCGCGCACATTGAGCGCAATCGCAAGCCGCATTCGATGCAGCGCATGAACCTTGTTTTCGCTCGCACTTCTGCTTTCGCAAGATTTGATTGCTAAATTAAATTCGGATAAGCGAAGGTCAACTCCCGAGTTTGTTTTGTTGCGGAATTGTCCGCCTGGACCGCCGCCTTGGTAGCCAGAAACTTTACAAGCTCGAAGCAGATCATTCAGCGGCATTTTTAAATAGGTATCGCGATGCATCATAAAAAAAATACAATATTCACCGCTGCCCCGGTAATTTTCTTCGGACTCTTGGCGCTTCTCGTTGCCTGTGCTGGCCACACCGCCGAAAAGACCGCCGACGCTGTCACTTTTGAGCAAACGACAGAACAGAAAACGCAAATGCTCGAAGCGACATTTGAAAAAATTGTGCAGAAAGTCGATGAAGGAGTTCCGCCGGAATCTCTTCTCGCATTACTCACGGATACATCGTATTATTGGACGGATACGTTACAGCGTTACGCCAAAGAAATGCCCGCAGAACAAGTGGAAAATCTTCCGCTCGGCGAAATGATTGCCGTTCTCACTTATCGCATTTTTGACAAGGAACGCGCTTGGGATCCGAATCTCAATGAAGATTATCGGATGCTTTCTCTTTTCACCGGGAAAAATGGAATTTTTCGTCGGGCGACAAAATTAAAACTCGGACCTTTTGAAATTAAAAAAGACCGCGGAAGCGTTGGCCTGGCGACGAGTCCGAAAGTGCCCGTGATTATTTTTGAATGGGACGATGCGATGTGGAAATTAGATTTGAAAGCGACTCTTCCGCTCGTGACGAAAGGCCTTGAAAGCATTGGCACGAAGAAAAATTGGAGCACAAAAGAACTCGCCCTTTATCTTTTGGAAAAAGAATTTCATTACATTTACACCGATATTTCTTTTAACGATTCTCTTCTCGATCCGTATTCGACTTTTTAGCGGAAATATTTTAAGTTGATTTATGTGGAGAATTTATGCGTAAAGAATTGAAAGCGTGGAAAGTCCTTGCAAGTGAACCGCTCTTGGACACGAAATATTTAAAAGTAAACAAAGAAGTTTGCGAATTGCCGAACGGAAAAATCATTCCGGATTTTTATACGATTTGGCAACCGGATTGGGTTTTGATTCTTGCGCAAAAAGAAAATGGCGAATGGATTTTGGAACATCAATATCGTCATGGCACCGGAAAAATTTCTTTAGAATTTCCCGCGGGAATTGTCGATGCGGGCGAATCTCCCGTCGAAGCTGCTAAGCGAGAATTGCAAGAAGAATGCGCTTTTGGCGGCGGCAAATTTGAATTCGTCGCAGAACTTCCGATGAATCCCGACAGACATCGCGGACGATTTTTTGTGGTCCGTGCGACCGGAGTTTCTCCGCAAGGAGAAACGCATTTTGATCTAAGCGAAGAAATTCAAGCTCTTTCTCTTACGACAGAAAATGTCATCGAAAAAATGCGCTCGGGCGAAATCAATCATCCGCATCAAATCGCTGCGTTTCTTTTATACGGTGTTCACGCGCAAAGTAAAACGGAAAAAGAATGAAAAAAAATTTTGAAACGGAAATTCGTTCGCGCTCGCTTTCGTTTGAAAATGCGGGAGTGAAAATTTGCTGCAATCGCAATTTACAACCGCCCGCAAAATTGGAATGGTTTGCTGAAAATGGCGAAAGCCTTTGGAATTCTTTGGACATCGAAAGTTTTGCTGCACTCATTCCCGAAATTCATCGGTCGATGGGACTTCGAAAAAATGAAACCGCATCGCTTGCGACAGTCGAACATTTAGCGCCGATTTTTTTGCTGTATCCGCAAATTCATTTTCAAGTGTTTGCGCAGTCGCAAGAATTGCCGATTTTAGACGGCAGCGCATATCCGTGGTACGAAACGGTGCGAAAAATCGCAGGCCTTCCGCAAGAAGTACTTTTTTACGATGCGCCGATTCGCGAACATTTTGAATGGAACGGCGGCTGGATGGATGTGAGCCCCGCCGAAACTTTGGAAATTGAATATTCGATTTCGCATGGAAATTATGCGAACGATGCATACGCGGCAATTTACGATGCCGAAGATTTGGTAAAACTTTTCCCGGCGCGAACTTTCATTTTTGAAGAAGATTTTTTGCGGGCGAAGGAATGCGGGCTTTTGTCTGCGGTAGATGAAAATTGCGGCATGCTTCTCCGCGAAAAAAATAGCGCATTAGAAATTCTTTCGGGCGGAAAATTTCGCATGCCTTCGGAACCGGTGATGCATAAAATGCTTGATTTAATCGGCGATTTATCTTTGCCCGCGCCAATTTTACCTAGATTAAGAATTAGAATTCACAACGGCGGGCATTTTGCTCACCGGCAACTTTTAGAGAGGTTATTGAATGCTTTCCGAAACTCTTCCCAAATCGACTAAGCCGGGCGTTCTTTACGACTATGCGGCGATTCTTCAAATTTTGCCGCATCGTTATCCGTTCCTCTACATCGATCAAGTGCTCTCGATGGATATTACATCGGAAGTGCCGACGATTGTCGCTTCGAAGAATGTTTCGTTCAACGAACCGTTTTTCCAAGGACATTTTCCGGGTGAACCGGTGATGCCCGGAGTCATTCAAATCGAAACGATGGCGCAAGCGGGAGCAATTCTCGCAGGTATTCGTTACGAATCGGAATGCGCCGGCAAACGCCCCGCATTTATGGGCGTCGATAATTGTCGCTTCCGTCGTCCGGTGCGTCCTGGCGATACATTAGAAGTTCACGTTTCTCTCGATAAAATGCGCCGCGGCATTCTTTTCTTTACCGGCGAAATTCGCTCCGGTGATGCTGTCGTTTGCAATGCGACATTCAGCGCAACGATGCTTTAATCGACGAAAAATTTTTGAATAAAAAAAGCACGGCGAACGCCGTGCTTTTGCTGTAATTGTTTGAAATTATTTCAAAAGGATTTTCTGCGTTTGAATGTCAGAGGCATTTTTGACGCGGATAATGTAAGCGCCCTGCGGAAGTTTTGAAATGTTAATCGCATGCGTTCCTGCCGGAAGATTCGAACCGATATGCAGCACTTGTTTTCCGGTCATCGAGAAGAGAGTTGCCGAAGAATGAACGGGCAAAGTAATCTGCAATTCTTTTCCCATTTGCGCAATTTGAATTTCGGAAGATTTTTTATTTGCAGAACGAATGCTTGCGGAATATTCTTTCCAATTTGGCATATCGCGGAGACTCAAAACATTTTCGTTATCGATATTTTTCTTCCACATTTCGGTCGGCGTTTTGTCTAAGAAATTGCCGCTCCAAGTCTGGCTCCACGTCATCCAATAACTCCAAGTGGCTTTGTCTTCGGCGATGCTATCGATATCGGGAATGGCACCGTTTTCGGTTAAGGCGATGAGCTTGTGCGAGCCAACATCTTCGACGATTTTGTTGAAATAATTTGCGCCCGAATTGTGATTTAAAAGCGGGTCGTAAATATCGACGCCGACAACATCGACGACATCATCGCCCGGATACCATTCTGCATTTAACGCAGAATAATCATAGCCGTATTTCGGATCGGTGTTAATGTTCCAAACCCACAAAAGATTGTTGAGCTTATTGACATTTACCATGCGGTCGTAAACTAAGCGGTAAAGCGCTTTGTAACAATTACCGCTCGCAACTCCCCACCAGAACCAACCACCGCTCGCTTCGTGAAGTGGACGCCAAAGAACGGGCACATTTTTATTTTGCAGCACTTTGAAAAGTTTTGAAATTTTATCAACATCTTCGATGATTAACTGATATGTTTCGGATTTTGAATCGATTTCTTTGCAAGTGCTGTCGGTGAAAGCTTTCGTGTAATTGAAGCAAGTATTGTTTGCCGCAGTTCCTTGAACGCCTTCTTCGCAACCTTTATTTTTAAATCCTTCATTTTGTGTGTAAAAGACGGTGTCTTTGCCGACTTTCCAATGCCATGTGAAAGTGGGAATGCCATTATTTTTCCAAAATTCTTCGGCCATGACTAAATTGTTTTGCGAATAACCTTTGAACCAGCCTTCGTCAGAATGTCCACCGGCAGCGAAGAGCATATCGAAGCCGATGATTGCGGGGTAATCGCCCGCGCGATCTCTAAAGCCTGCGATATCGGGTTGCCCATTCCATTTGGCAGAATCGAGGTCGCGTTCGCAGAAAACTTTTCCCAAGCTGTCGAGTCCGCAGCCGAGAGAATCGTTTGTGTAATCGTAATTGAAAACTTGTTCGCTAATCATCATCCCCGAAAGAGTTTTCTTTCCGAAATTGTCAACTAAGAATTTTTTGACTTTATAAGTTTCGGCTGAAGCGCCAGGCGTTACTGGCTTTGGGTCAATATCAAAAACAGGATCGGGATGCTTTTCCACTTGAATGTAATCGACTCCAATCGCTTCGTTTCCAACGGTGACTGTATTTTTTCCGATGCGCATTTTTGCGGAAGCTTTGATGACATAATTCGAATCGCAATTCCGCGGAGTAGTAAGCATTGAACCCGCTTCAACTCCGTTCACTAAAATTTTGGAAGTAGTCCAATCGTATTGCTTAATGCGAACCTGCGTTTCGATATCGTAAACGGCGGTTTCTTTGACTTCGATGTTAAAAGTCATCGCTTTGGAAACGGCGACATATTTTCCGCCCGAAAATTCTGCGCCCGCGGTGATGCTTGCCGCATCAATTCCCGGCTGATCTTCGGCTTCGTACAAAGCGGCTTGCGCCGATGCGCAAAGCATAGCTGCGAAAGCTAGAGAAAATTTTAAGTTCATCAAACACACTCCTTTTTGATTGAAATATAAAATGAAAAAATGGGAAAGGAAAAATTTGGAGCTTTAATTAACAATTTGAAATGGGAGTTGTATAATTTAAAAAATTAGAATGCAGAAATCGTCCAAGATTTTTCGTTTACAGAAAAATCTCCGCGGGAGCGGAGCTTGCGTTTAGAGTCAAAATTTTTGTTGAAAATTATTTGACGAGAATTTTCTTCGCAGAAATTCCGGCGGCATTTTTGACGCGGATAATGTAAGCGCCCTGCGGAATTCCTTGGAGCGTAAATTGATGCGTGCCTGCGGCGAGAGAACCGTTGGCGAAATTCTTTACCAAATGACCTTGCAAATTAAAGAGTTGCACCGAAGTTTGACTTGCTTTGGAAAGGGTCAAAGAAAGGCTGCGGCCGGCGAAAGAAATTTGCGCCATTTTTTGAACGTGAGCTTTCGATTGAATGCTCATTTCTTTGCCTTTTCCGACTAAGCCCGCTTTTAAATTTTGCGCTTGTTCCGCTTTCACGGTTGTCATTTCGTCAAAGTTTTCAAAAGTGACGCCGTCTGCTTTGATATCGTCAAAGAAAACATAACCATTAAATTCGGGAACAGAAACTTCGATATAAACTTTTGCAATGTTGCTCATAAAGTTGGTGTAATCGGCGCCAGTCAAAACAACTTGATCTTTTGCGGTGGTCGTTAAATCCAATTCGCAAACGGTGGAATCGCCTGCGTTTATCCAGCAGCCTTCGGGTTGAGCCCAGCCCCAATCGGCATCTTTATTTCCGAGGAAAGCGACGGTGAACCAGAATCCGTTTGTTTTGCTTCCGTTAAATACGGTGACAGACATTTTAGAATTTTTAGAAAGGTCTGCGTTTTCTTTAATGATAATGTTTCCGCGGGCAGTGTCTGCGGGCAATAACTGTGCGTAAAGCCAACGATTTGTGGCGGTATCCGCCGGAATGCGATTCTCAACGGGACGAGCTGTATCCAAATCTCCCAATTTATAACCGACGATGCAATCGGCAACTTTCGTCGTGCTCATCGTATATTTATCCCAGCCGGGCATTTCATCCATTGTAATCACGCATTCGCTGTTGACATTTGCTTTCCAAACGGATTCAACGGTTTGGTCTAAAAAGTTTCCGTTCCAAGTTTGGTACCAAGGCATCCACCAAGACCATACAGTTTTATTTTCTGCCATGACGGATTGGTCGGGAATCGGACCATTTTCGGTCATCGCAAAAATTTTATTGTGGGCAGCAAAATTGGTTTGGAGATCTGTGTAAGCTTCAATGAATTTTTGGGAATAATCATTTGCGCCGTAAACATCCAAGCCGATGACATCGTATTTGTCTTTACCCGGATCCCAATCGGTATCTTTGGCAAGTTGCGGAGTCCAAGCCCAAACTAAGTTTTTAATGCCATTGATGTTGACCATTTGGTCGTAAACTAATTGATAAAGAGCTTGGTAAGCGGCTCCGCCGTGAGAACCCCACCAGAACCATGCGCCGCTTGCTTCGTGCAGCGGACGAAATACTGCAGCAACACCTGCGTCTTGTAACTGTTTAAAGTAAACTGCAATTTCGGCGATGTCTTCGACGATTTGCTTGTAAGTTTCTGAATTGGTATTCCACAGGCAATTTGTGTTGCAGCTAGGATCTGTAAATCCTTGAGTAAAATCAAATTCGGTGAATTCGTTGGCGTTTCCACTTTTGGTGTAGAACGCATCTTGTTTGTGGCTAGGATCTTTCCAATGCCAGCTAAATGCAGGAATACCGCCTTTTGCCCAAATATCTTTTGCGGCATCGACAGCGCTTTGCGTGTAAGCCTTATACCAAGAATCGGAAGCTTTAATTCCGTTTGCAAACAAAAAATCGAGGCCGACTAAAACCGGTTTTTTTCCGGAATGTTCTTCAAAAGAAATGACATCGGGCAAAGCGTCATAAGTATCTGCGATGTCGCCTGTTTGCACGCCGGTGATTGTTTTCACGCCATAGTTTACAGCTAAAAAGTTGTAAAGCTTCTTGGCGGATTCCGTTGCCCCTGCGGTAACAGGTTCAAAGCTAATTGCGGATGCTGCGACAGCACAAACGCCGAGCGCAGCGAGGGATTTTTTCAAAACACTCATAAAAAACTCCTTTTATAATTTGGAAAAATAGTAAATTGCAAAATTTGCAACGGACAAGGGATAATGCAGAAAGATTAAAATAGCGCTTCACGCGGAGAATTTTTTGACTTTAGTTTTAAAATTAAAATTTTTCAGTTTGTAAAATTTAGTCTTGACTAATTTTAATTCTTTTTCTAAAGTTAGCGAAGACTAACAGTTGAAAAAAAAAGGCGAACGTCTTTTTACTCGACGACATTTTTAGGAGTTCAAATGAAACTTTCTTTGGCAAAAAAATTTGGTTTATTGGCGGCAACCGCATTGATGATGGCTTGCAGCGATAGCAGTTCTTCTTCGGACGCAGATGCCGTAGAAACCGATGCGTTCTTAGCAAAACTCGAAGGTTCTTATACGGAACTTTTCCCGGCGATGTTAGACGAAAAGTATAATGCGCTTTGGGATAGTCTTGGAAAAAAATACGCGGGCGATAACGCAGAAATGTTGGTTTCTACTCTCAAGACTTCTTACATTTTGGAAATTACCGGCGAAGAAGCGGTGAAGTATAACGAAGAAAATGAAACTTTTGCTTTCGATTGTTTCTTTGAAAATGGCGTTGAAAAATTCACATTTAAAGGCAATACGATTTCGGGCTACGATCAAAATGGCAAAGAAATTTTTTCGCATGAATATGAATATTTAGAAGATAAACCCGTCGTCGAATTTGCAGAAGCGGGCGCCGCTTTAAAAACATTCAAAAGTCTCGATGAAAATTCGGGCAAGTTTACGTATTTTGCATTTACCTCCGATAATCCGGGCGAAACTTTCCACATTGAATTTCGCTACGGCAGCACTTTAGATGGCTTATACAATTATCTTTCGGGCGATTATGCTTACTGGCTTCCGTCGGGAATTCCGACAGAAAATACAGACGATTATACGAAGAAAGCGATTGATTTATTTATCAGTGAAAATAGCAAATAAATTTTACACAAAGTAACTGCGCGCCGTAGGCGCGCAAAATGAAAATGGCGCGGCAAAGCCGCGCCATTGCTTTAATTTTTTAAAATCAATTTCTGCGCGCTTTTCGCGCGCAGAAATTTGCGATAATCATGACCGCGATAAAAATGGCGAACGCAACTGCGCCCATCCAAAGCGAATAGCGGACAGCGTCCGATTTGTATTCGAAATGCACAGTCGAATTGCCTGCGGGGACAACGACAGCGCGGAGGGTTCCGAAAGCTTTGTAAACTTTTGCGGGATTTCCGTTGACGGTCGCTTTCCAATAACGATGGAAATTGCCCGAAGAAAGCATAATCGCGGGCTTGTCGGAGGAAACTTGATAGGTAATGTCATCCATTTTCGGTTTTGCGATGACTTTTGCGCTTCCGTGAATTTCACTTGAAGATTCAAAGCCTGCGGGCGCTTCGGAAAGAATAATCGTCTTCTTAAAATCGGCGCCGTTGCGTAGAGCTGTTACCGCTGCGGAATCGCTGAGAGTGGTAAAGTCTGCATAAAGATGTCCGTCGAAATTTTCATGCTTTAACGGAATGTATTGCGTTCCCGCACGGGAATCGAAAATCACATCGCCGATGTCCATCAAATCAAGGAACGCATTTTCTTCGGTTCCTTGGGCGACAGCGTTTACATTATACAGATAATTTTCGTTGTTCTGTCCGCCGCGGAATAGACGGTAACTTGCGAGTTCGTTATCGTGGAAACCGTCTGCGTTTCGCAAATTGTAAAGCGGGAAAGAATTGGAACTGAGCGCTTGATCGCGGGAAAGTGAAAGGATGCGCGGGCGCAAAAGCGTATCGGGATGTTCTGCGAGAATGCTGCGAATCACGGGATTTGTCGGCTGCACATATTCTTTGCGCTCGACATTTTGCACGAAGACCGCATCGATGGTGTAAAGTTCAACGGCGGCGAGAGCGCCGACGATTGCAGCTTTTTTCACCGCAGAAAATTTCATCGTCATCACGACCCAAACCGCGACGACTGCGATGACTGCGACGAAGAAACTCGGCAAAATTTTAGCAGCGGCAAATTGCATAACCGTTTCATTTAACGGCTTAAAGTAACTCGCGGTGACGGGATCGATGAGCAAATTTTGATTGGAAAGGAAGAAAATTCCCGTGAGGAAAAATGGCACAAAAATCGCGCCGAGTTCAAGCTTTGAAGAACCGCGGAATTGCAGTTTAAAAGCATTCGCAAATTCTTCGGGTTTAAATGCGACATTGCGATCGAGAATATTGAGAACTGCGATGAGCGCAAGGCCGTAAGCGATGGAAATGAAAAGTCCGGGACCGCCGAGGAAACTCGTCCACGCAAAGCGCGCAACGCAAACGATTCCGAGCAAAATGAGGAACATTACAAGGCCCGCACGCAGAGCGCGGCGGCTTTCTTTTTCGGCAAAAGATTTGACGACGGGAATTGCCATCATGAGCATTAAAAGCGGAAGCCAGAACATCGCCATACTCGGAGCGCGGAAGCTTTTCATCCCCGGAATAATCGCAAACCAAAGTTTGAAAAGTGGAGAATGCACTCCCATCGCATAAGTGAGCGCAACCGCTGCGCCGACAAACCAGAACGCAGCCGCTCGACGATTTTTGCGGACGAAAAATCCGAGGAATGCGAGGAAGGTGAGAATGATTCCCGCGGAATCGTGATTGAGTTTGAACGGATTATGTCCCCAGTAAAAGGGTGAACTTTGAATGTGATTTTTTTGCATGTCGGCGTAAGCGACCGAAATGAGAGAACTGCCCGCAAGTTCGGGGCCTTCTTTTTGTTCGTAAACATCGACGCCGAGAAATCCTGGAATGAGCATTGAAGCGAGTTCTTCTTGGTGTAAAGACCAGCTGCTCGCGTGTCCGTAATTTGTCTTTTCACCGGTGCCGCGGACAGATTCTGCGGTGGTGTATAAATACGGCGGAATAATTTGAAACGCCGAAATTCCAAGCGCAATCGCTAATGCGCCCGCAGCAATTCCCAATTTCTTCGCACGCGTTTTCCAAGTCGTCGAAAGCGCAAGAGTTTCAAAAAGCGCATAAAATCCGGCGCCCCAAAGGAAGAGATAAGTGAGCTGCAAATGCGAGCCCAAAATCATCCACACGACAGAAAGAGTGAAAACAGCAAAGTAGAGAATGCTTCCTTCGCGGATGATTTTTCGGATAGCGAGAAGCGCTAACGGCGCAATCGCAAAAACCATCATTTTGCCGTCGTGACCGCCGTAGACATACGAAAAATATTGCGGCGAAAATGCGTAGAGAAATCCGAAGAGAGTTCCCCAGGCGAGACTTCCCGTGAGCGAACGCGCAAGCGCCATCGCCGAAAGGAATGCGACCCACAAGATGAGAATGAATTTGAAACCGACAGCGCGGGCGGGGTCGGTGAGAAATTCGACGAGGACGAGCGGATGGTAAGCGTCGCCAAAAAGAGCGTCGATGGTCGGGACGCCGCCTAAACGAGAATCGTCCCATTCGGTGAGAATGAAATTCTGCGCCCGCAGCACTTTACTGCCGATACCATTTAATTGGTCGGAGTTGAGCATAAGCGTATTCGCATCAAAAACGAACGCGCGGAAAATAAAGAGTAAGAAAATGAAAAAGGCAACGCCGATGCCGGCAAATGCCCCGATTTTTTTGACGGTTTCTTTTTGCATAAGTGCAAAATAAAAAAAGCCGCCCCACTAGATGGAGCGGACAAGTCCGAGTTCGAACTTTGCAGCGTTAATCGGCAGCGTTTTCGTCGAGAGCGCGAGTCTGTACGATATGATAAATCGAGAACAGAGAAAGCAGGAATACGACGACAATGCCAACGATCTTTACAAATTTACCCATAGATTCACTCCTTTTGGTTACGATTATAATTTACAATAAATTTGGCGAAAAAGGAAATATTGCGATTACTTTTTTTTCACCAAGATGCAAATAGCGGGGAGTTTCTTCTCGGCAGAAATTTCACTTTGGATAATTTCGGACGAAACGATTTCGCACGGGAGATTTTGTAACAAGAATCGAATGCGTTCTTCGCTAAATCCGAGCCACAAGTGTCCGTGAGATTCGCGGAGTTCTTCTTCTTGGTGTTCGGCGAGATCCAACAGGGCGAGAGTTCCCCCGGGAGAAAGCAACCGAATCGCTTCGGCGAGAGCTTCTTGCGGGCTTGATGCGTGATGTAAAACTTGACTCATTAAAACCAAATCCGCAGAATTCGCGGGCAAAGGAATTTTTCGCATGTCTGCGCAGAGAGCTGTCAAATTTTCCACGCCTTTTTCGCGGGCAATTTTCTTCACCCCATTCACCGTGGTTTCGCTGATATCGATAGCGGTGACGCGTTTGCAACGGTTCGCAAGCATAAAACTCAAATCGCCGCCTTCACCGCAGCCGATATCGATAGCGTGTTCAAAGGGAACCATTAAATGTGAAAACAAAGAAATCTGCGCTTTTAAACTGCCGCCGGCTTCGGAAAGTTTGTGGAATTTGGGGGAATAAGTGTTGCGGCGTTCCAATAAAAGATCTTCGACTCGGCTTTCGACGAGCGCGCGGTCGGGGAGATTTTCCCACGCTTTTGAAATCATATCGTAGAGTTTATGGCTCAAATAAAGATCGTCCGAAAGACCGTAAAATGCTTTGATTCCTTCGCGGCGGTCTTTTAAAAGTTTGCAGTTAGAAAGTTTGGACAAATGTCTGCTCGCATTCGATTGATGAATGTCGAGAATTTCTTTGAGTTCGTTGACGGTAAATTCCGAATGCGAAAGAATCATCAACATTTTCAAACGCGTTTCGTCGGAAATCGCATTGAAAAGTTCAAGATTCGGGGAGAGCGGTTCCAATGTGGAGCTTTTTTCTTGCATAAAATAAATCTATTTTTTTTTTTGAAAATGGCGAAGGTCCGTTTTACAATTTTCGTCGCCCTAATCGCACTTGGGGGAATTTTTCCGCGGATCGCTTCGGCGGAAATGACTTCGCATTTGTCTTCATCTTCTCAGCCTCCTTATTCGCTAAAACTGAAAACGGATTTGTCTTTGCTCGCTCTCGGAATTGGCACATCGATTTGGGGAAGTGTGCGTTATCACGATATGGAACCCCGCAGTGAATTGCCCGCAAAAAGTGAGCTTCTTCTGTGGGATAGACCATTTGCCGGAAATCATAATCGCAATGCAGATAAAGTAAGCGATTGGATGCGTCTCGCCATTTTACTTCCGTTTGCGTGGGAAGGTTACAACTGGGCAACGGACAAAAGCGATGGTGAAGAAGTTGCGACATTTCTTGTCACTGCAGTCGAAATTGGACTTTTGCAAAATGGATTGAATTTACTCGTGCGCAGTTTTCGATTGTGGCCGCGTCCCGAATTGTATGCGGATGCGGATAAAGACCGCGGCGAAGCTTGGGGCTCTTTTTATTCGGGACATGCAAGCGCAGCGTTTTCGCTCGCCGTTTTTAGCGGCATGTGGTTTGAAGAAAAAAATCCAGAATCGCCTTGGGTGCCTGTGGTTTGGAGCGTTTCGCTTTCGTCGGCAACATTGGTCGGCGTACTTCGCATTTGGGCGGGGAAACATTATCCGACGGATGTTGTCGCGGGCGCTTTCGTCGGATCGTTAACGAGTTTTGCGGTATTAAAATTGCATGAAACAGAACGGGTTTCGCTCACAGCGCTTCCGGGTTACATCGGATTTTCTGTGCGCTTTTGATGCGATGAAAATTTTGAAGAATTTCAATTCATTTTTTTGATTTTTATTTTTGGAGCGATGAAAAATTCACGCATGAGTCTTTGGCATTTTTTAGCGATTCTCACGATTATCGTTTGGGGCGCAAGTTTCGTCTCGACGAAAGTTTTGCTGAATGCGGGATTTCTTCCGACGCAAGTTTATCTCTTGCGATTTCTTCTCGCGTATTTGATTCTTCTCGGTTTATCGCATCAAAAATTTTATGCGGGAAATTGGAAAGATGAACTTCTTCTCGCATGCTGCGGACTTACAGCGGGCTCCATTTATTTCATCGCCGAAAATACGGCGCTCGGCCTTTCGTATGTTTCGAATGTTTCGTTAATCGTTTGCGCAAATCCGCTTTTCATTATGATTGCGACGGGAATTTTCTTTGCGGGCGAACGCTTGAATAAACGGCAAATTACGGGTTCGCTCATTACTTTGTGCGGAATGATTCTCGTCGTTTTAAACGGAAAATTTATTTTGAAAGTTTCCCCGGTTGGCGATTTACTCGCCTTTGTCGCGGCAATTGTTTGGACGGTTTATTCTTTAATTGTGCGGCCTCTTTCTCTGCGTTATCCGACTCTTTATATTACGCGGAAAATTTTCTTTTATGGATCGCTCACATCGATTCCGGTTTTATTTGCAACGGGCGCCGATATTCCGTGGCGCGCATTTCAAAATCCAATCGTCGCGGGAAATTTTCTTTTCTTAGGAATTATCGCATCGCTTTTCGGCTACATTGTTTGGAATAAAGTTTTGAAAATGATTGGGACAGTTCTCGCTTCCAATTACATTTATGCGGTTCCGCTTGTTTCCATTCTTTGCTCCGTTATATTCTTGCGGGAACGGATGACTTTGGTCGCAATCCTCGGCGCTGCATTGATTTTGTGCGGAATGCTTTTGGCCGAAACGAAAAAGAAATAAGGCGCAAGGACTCGGCGCGGAAAAAAGAAAATTTCTTATTCCCGCAAAATTCTATATTCAACGCATGGCTACAACTTTTGATTTTCCTTATGTTTCGAATCGGTTCTCGCCGGTTCGCAGAAAAACGATTCCTGTTCATGTTGGCGATGCAATTATCGGGGGCGGAGCTCCGATCCTCGTGCAATCGATGACGACGACAAAGCCGAAAGATGTGGCAAAAACAGTAGCCGAAACTTTGGCTTTAGCTAAGGCTGGCTGCGAACTCGTCCGCATTACTGCGCCGACTCTCGCCGACGCTCAAGGCCTCGAAGAAGTGATGAAACAAATCCGCGCAGCGGGTTGCAAAGTTCCCGTTTCCGCAGACATTCATTTCCAACCGAAAGCGGCATTCGAAGCGCTTAAGTGGGTAGAAAAAGTCCGCATCAATCCGGGTAATTTCGTCGATACAGGCATTGCAACTCTCGATTTGCAAGCCGACAAAAATTTTGATCAAGGCCGCGAAAAAGTTTTTGAAACTTTCACCCCGTTTGTGCAAGAAGCAAAACGCTTGGGTCGTGCCATTCGCATCGGCGTGAATCACGGTTCTCTTTCGGCGCGGATGATGTATCGTTACGGCGATACCGTCGAAGGCATGGTCGAAAGTGCGATGGAATATCTCGCCGTCTGCGAAGCGGAACATTTTGATCAAGTCGTTGTGAGCTTAAAATCTTCGACGCCGCGAGTCGCCATTTGCGCTTATCGGATGCTCGCTGCAAGACTCGAAGCAGAACATTTCAAACCGTATCCGTTCCATGTCGGCGTGACCGAAGCTGGTGCAGGCGAAGACGGTCGCTTAAAATCTTCGGTGGGAATCGGTTCGCTTTTGCTCGACGGCTTAGCGGATACGATTCGCGTTTCGCTTACGGAAGATCCTGTCGCCGAAGTTCCTGTGGCGCACGAACTCATTCGCGCTTGCGCATTACCGAAAGAAGAACTCCGCTTCGGAGCTCCGGAATGGAAAAAAGATCCGTATCATTATGAACGTTTGCAGACTTCGTCGGTCAATTTCTCGGGAGTTTCTCTCGGCGGAAATGAAATCGTCCGCGTAGGCGAAGTCGCTCCGGTGGTAAGCATTTCGAGAAAGCCTCGGACTCCGGAATTTGCGTTTATCGGAATTGATTCGCAAAATATCGTCGCATTCAAAGATGCGTTTGATGTCGCAGCATTTGCTGCGGGCGAACGTGAAGTGCCCGCGGATGCGCTCATCGCTTATACGGGTGACAATTACACCTTCGGCGTTCGCGCTCTCGTTTCGGCGCTCGCTCAGAAAGGCGCAAAAAATCCGATTCTCCTTTATCAAAAAATCGACAGCTCGGAACGCGCAAAATTAAAAGTCGCCGCAGAATTTGGAAGCCTTCTTTCCGATGGCTTTGGCGATGCTGTTGTCATCGAAGATCCGGCAGATCAAAAGTCGGCAGTGCTTCTTGCGTTTGATATTTTACAAGCCGCAGGCATTCGCCGCAGCAAAACGGAATTCATCAGCTGCCCGAGTTGCGGACGGACTTTGTATAACATTCAAACCGTTCTCGGAAAAATTCACGAACGCCTTGGGCATTTGCAGAATATTTCGATTGCGGTGATGGGCTGCATTGTCAACGGAACGGGCGAAATGGCAGACGCTGATTTCGGCTATGTCGGCGGTGCTCCGGGATTCATCAATCTTTTCGAAGGCAAAACTTGCGTGAAGAAGAATGTGCCCGAAGCCGAAGCCCTCGACGAACTCGTTGAACTCATCAAGAGTCGCGGCCGTTACATCGAAGAATAAATTTTTATTGAACCTTCACAAAGGAACTCACTATGCGTAAAATTAAAACCATGAACAACATTTCCCAGAAAGGTCTCGGCCTCTTCGGCAAGGACTATGAAGTCTCGGAATCGATGGAATCCCCTGATGCGATTCTCGTCCGCAGCGCTCAAGTCGATACAGATTCTTTCGACGGACTTTTGGCAGTCGCTCGCGCCGGTGCAGGCGTGAACAACATCACCATCGACAAAGCGAGTTCAAAGGGTATCTGCGTTTTCAATACGCCGGGTGCAAATGCAAACGCTGTTGCGGAACTTGTGATGACGATTCTCGGAATGGAAGTGCGCCACGTTGCCGAAGCCGAAGCTTGGGTGAAGGCACTCGATCCGAATGATCCTGCTTTGGATAAGACGATTGAAAAAGGCAAGAAGATGTTCTCGGGCACCGAACTTTCGGGCAAGACTCTTGGCGTGATCGGCCTTGGAAAAATCGGCGTGCTCGTTTCGAACTATGCGCGTTGGAAGAATATGAATGTCGTCGCTTATGATCCGTATCCGAGTGCTGCAAACATGCATAAGCTTTCGAATGTGGTGACTGTCGTGAAGACGATTGACGAAGTCATCGCTAAGTCGGATTTCCTCACTGTGCATGTTCCGTTCATCAAGGGCGTTACCGAAAACATGTTGAACGAAAAGAATCTCGCTGCATTCAAGGGCTCGATCATTATGAACTTTGCCCGCGGCGGAATCGTGAACATGGATACCGTTTACAAGATGATCGATGAAAACCGTTTGAGCGCATACCTCACGGACTTTGCCGATGCAAAATCTTTGCAGAATCCGAAGATTAAAGTCTTCCCGCATTTGGGCGCAAGCACCGAAGAAGCCGAAGAAAATTGCGCAGTGATGGCAGTCGAAGAACTCAAGGATTACTTGGAATTCGGCGTTGTCCGCAACTCGGTCAACTTCCCGCCGCTCGATAGCTTCCCGCATGCCGAAGTCAAGAGCCGCGTCGTCGTCATCAACCAAGACGTTCCGAATATGATTGCAGAAATCACGAAGGTCTTTGGCGCTGCGAACATTAACATTGCAAGCTTCAGCAACAAGTCGAATGGCAAGATCGGTTATAACTTAATCGACGTCGAATCTTCTGTGGATGATTCCATTATCGATGCGTTGAAGAAACTCGACAAGGTGATTCGCGTCCGCGTGATTCACTTCTAATTTTTCACTTTTGAAAAATAAAAAGCGCCGAAGAATTTTCGGCGTTTTTTTATGGAATGAAATGATGGCGTCTAATTTGTTTGGCAACTTTGCTTTGCTTCTTCATAAGTTTCGTCGCGATTGGCATTTTCTTTTGTCTTCGATTCGATTTCCACATAATAAGTGGAACCTTTGCAATATTGCTTGCTCGGTTCAAATTCAATTTGATCTTCCTCGGGAGTATCTTCGCTCATCAAGGAGTCAATGGTATGCTGCATTTTGTCGCCCATCAATTTAATTAGCAATTCACACTCGGCTTCCGAATTGGTTTCTTGCTTGATAAGAGTCGTCACTTGCGCATTATCGCCGTCCCATTTGATAATCATCTGAATCGTTTCGTTTTCTAAAATCCAAGTATCGTCCGATTTTTTGAAATCGCAAGAGGTAAAGATTTCGAAATCATCGTCATCGGAATTGCTCGAAGTCGGATTTTCAATTTCAGAATTTCCGCTCGAAGAACTTGTTGCGGGAGTTGAGACGCTAGACAAATTATTTTCCGAGTCATCGGTCGGCGACGAGCTAGAATCATCGCAAGCGCTCATCATCAAGAATGTGAACCCCATCGCCAATGCAAATACAATTTTGGATTTGAACATGTTTTTTGTCTCCTATTGAATGGTTGAAAAACTAACAACTTTTTAAATGAAAAATGTAGATGATGGCGCGCCGGAGGAAAGAACTTAGAGCTTAGAACTTTGATCTTAGAATTCTCTAAGATCATTTGCGCGAATTTTGAATTCAGAATTTGACCGTTTGAAAATTTGGGTGATTATTTTGCTGCAAAATTTGTCCGTCGGGACTCCGGAGATAACATTTTACCCGCAAAATTTGTTCATCGGAACTCCGGAAATAACATTTTACCCGCAAAATTTGTTCATCGGAACTCCGGAGATAACATTTTACCCGCAAAATTTGTCCGTCGGGATTCCGGAGATAACATTTTACCTGCAAAATTTATTCATCGGAACTCCGGAGATGAAATTTTGCAAATTTTCGCTCTCTGAGCACTGCCCACTAATTACTAACCACTCATTCCTCATTTTTTCCTATCCCACTGCGAGCTTGTTTGTTTTCTTGATGAATTTTGCGGGAATGGAGCGCTCTAATTTCCACGTGATGCTCATCGGGCGCGAGCCTTTGTGGGTAACGTAATCGGCGAGGCCTAAAAAAGTGTAAGCCGCGGCAGCACCGCTCACGGAATCGGTTTTATATTCGCGGACAAAGAGCAAAATTTTGCTATTCAATTCTCGGTGGTGAATGTAGCGCAAACCGGTTTTTGAGTTTTCGGATGTGGTGCACTGACTTTGCCAATGGAATAATTCTTCGTTAATCGAATAATCGTCGTACATAGATTTACTGAGAAATTAGGAGAGAGGAATGAGAAATTTTTAGTAAAGCGCCTATGGCGCAGAAAATAAAAATACTCTCTTTAGAAAATTAAAGAGAATATTTATAGTTAATTAGTCGTCCCTTAAAATCCCGCCCAGCCCGCATAACTATTGGGAAAAACTGATTTCCACCCTGTGAAAATATTGCAAGGTTTTCTAAAATATGACTGAAAACCTTGCAATTTTTCCCATGTACAGACCGCCAAAATCCCACGCACAGACAAGCCTTTTCTGTTCCCTTGAGGAGCAGTTGAACCACAAGCACCCCCTCTACGTTCTCGCGAACAAGATTGACTGGAACAAGTTCGAGACCGAGTTTTCGAAACGGTTTGACGACAAAATGGGTGCGCCGAACAAGCCGATCCGTCTCATGACCGGGCTCATCATCCTGAAGCACATCCGCAACGTATCGGACGAGTCCGTCGTGGAGCAGTTTCAGGAAAACGC
>NZ_QGHD01000020.1 GCF_003148885.1 Hallerella porci
ATCATCCGAATCCTTTTGCGAACTGCTAGAGTTCTATGTAATTTCGGATGTACTTGAATCTTCTGCTGCTGCAGAACTTCCACTGTCGTCACAAGAACAAAATAAAGAGGCTAAAACGAAGAGTGAAATTTTAGTTAGATGTTTCATTGGTTTATCTCCTTTAAAATCTTACTGACTTTTTGATTGAGTTCTTTGACAGCTTCATTGCTTATTTGGCTTTGCAGGTATCGAGACCAGCCGACAACGCGAGTGCCCTTGTATGTTCCAAAGTAGAGAGTCGCTTTCTTACCATCTCTCTTTAGCACAATTTCTTTTTCATCTAGAGGAGATATTTTTTCAATAAAAGAATTGACGACCGTTTGGCCATTCAAGAAAATGATATTGAACTTTTTCTGATCTAGCAGCTCCTTAAGAAATGGACTGCAAATTTTCAAAAGTTCCTTTTGAATAGGCTTGCATTCACTCCACTTTTTTTCCGTTGCCCATTGAACTAAGTCAAGGTGCACTAAAGTGCTGTCGTAGTACGATAATTCAGAATCTATATCCTGAATAAAGCGGTTGATTTTGTTGAACCAACGTTTGTACGGATTATTCTGAAAATAATTTAAGCAAGCAGCATACACCTTTTGCGCATCATCTGTGCTTAACTCTTCATCATCACGCTTGTCGAGTGACTTGCGAGAGCATAGGCGCGCCTTGTTATCGCTTAGAATATCGCCTTTGCTGTCACGAAATTCGTTGAAACTTGGATTGATTGAAATCGTACATGCATTGGCTTTTTCAATGTTGCCAAAGAAAGGCACGAATGTGGATTGTTTTAAGATGCCCAAACCAGCTGGAATAGGCTGACCAGCTACCTTAAGTAAACTTTTGTTTACACGAAGGGGGGGGGGGGGGTAATTTTTAACTTTTCATTCATATGTTTGAAATATAATTATTTTTTTACAAGTCTGCAAGTTTCTTCATTCTCAATAATTTAAGGAACGCCTTATTTCGCTACGGTGTCATTCTGAGTGAAGAGCGATGCTCGAAACGAAGAATCTAGCATCATGCCGAAGGCACGCATTTTTTAAATTACTAATTTCCATCCGACCGCAAAGCGGGCTAGACATTTTGCAATGCAAAATGTCTACTTATTTCTAATTTTTCCCGCTGTCACTTTTTGTCATCCGCTTTTTATTATATTCTGTCTAAACAATTTTAAGCCTCACTGTTTTTAGCATGTCGGTGAGGAAGGAGTGAAAATGAGATGATTTTCTTGAACATCTTGACAATTTGTAACCAATTAGCTACATTATGGGAGGGTAGATGATTACCGTTTATAAGACGGAATATTTTACCCGCTGGTTTAATCGATTGCGTGATGCTAGAGCGCGAGCAAAGATTGCAATGCGGATTCTGCAAACGGAATGCGGAAATTTTGGAGATTCAAAATCTGTTGGCGACGGCGTGCTTGAAATGCGAATTGATTATGCTCGAGAAAATAATGAAGTCGTTATTTTGCTTGCAGGTGGAGACAAGTCCACTCAGCAAAAAGATATTGCCAAGGCGAAGGAAATAAAAAATGAAAAAGAAAAAAGTTGAGATTACAAAATTAGATGTTGCAGATCTTCTCCAATCAGAAGACGATGTTCGTTGTTTTCTGCAAGAAGCACTCAATGAAAACGATGCGGAATTGTGGCAAAAGGCAATAGGATATGCAGCTCGATCTGCGGGCATGGCAAAAATTGCAGATGCGGCAGGGCTCAACCGAGAAAGCCTTTACAAATCGCTTAAAGAAGGTGCCCACCCTCGTTTTGACACGATTATGAAAGTTCTTAACGCCATGCAATTAAAACTTTGTATAATGCCTATTACGAAGATGAACTTTTCCTAAGGCTGTTGACTGTATGACGGATTTATTATACGAAAAAGAAACAGCCTTCCGCAAGGGAGAAAAAGCTGGAATTGCGAGAGGAGCTGCTGCAGGAGCTTTGAACAAAGCTCGCAAAATGGCAAAAAACTTGCTTAAACTCAAAAAACTGTCTATTTCTGAGATTGCAGTGGTTTCAGGTCTTTCGGAAGCAGAAATTCGCAAGCTGTAAATTTGACACGCAATTCCGCAAGCAAAAAAAAGTAGTCCTCCGACTACTCTTTCGTCCAATTTTCCTTTTCTATTCCGAAATTTTGTGATTTTCACAATTTTTCGGTCTTGATTCACGCACCAAGTTCTAGATTCTTCACTGTGAACATTCCGCGCTTCGCAAGAAGAATTTTACTTTTTCTTTTTCGCGCGTTCGGCGTTGCGCGGAAGGCCTAATAATTCAAAGGCATTTGCGCTGCGGAGAAAGCAATCTTTGGCGATTGCAGAATCCGATGAATTGAGACCGCGATAATAGAGAATTGTCGCCGACATAAATGGGCGATTCGCGCGGATGGAATAATTTAAAGCGACGCCATAAAGCGAATCGGCGATGGACTCGTGCAATAAAGAATTGACGCGGGCAGATGCAAATGCAAATTTTCCGGGAGCGTCTCCGTCGAAAGCATCGTCGGCGTCTTCTAAATATTTTTTTGCCGAAGTTGCATTTCCTTTTTGAGCAAAGGCAATCGCTGCTGCACTTAAAATGCCACCGCGAATTCCGTCGGGAATTTCATCTAAAAATTTTTCGGAAAGCGAATGTTTAATGTTGATTACTTTATCCACATTTTTCTTTTCTAAATACAATTCCATCCACGCAAGGTAATAAGCGCCGAGAGTATTCGTATCCAATTCCACTTTGCGCACTTGCTTTAACAAATCTTCGGCAAATTGCAAATCCAAACTTTGAATGCGGAGAGTCGCCATCGAAACGAGAATACGCCCTTCGGCAGAAATGTCCGATTCTTTTCGCGATGAAAGAAGTGCTCGTTCGTAGAGGCCGTAAGCCTTTGCAAATTTTCCTGCTTGCACCGATTTGTCTGCGCGATACGCCAAATCCCCCGACTCGGAATCGGCGAATAAAAATGCGCACAAAATAAGCACACAAAAAATGCAGCGACGCATTACCATGCATCCTCCGCGACAAACGGAACCGAATCGCGTTTCGGAATCGAGCGGCGAATAATCCACATATTCGATGCACCTTCAATTAAATTGTCTGCGCTGTGGAGAGTTTCTTCGCCGCGGGTCACGAGATCGTTGACGCCGCCCACCATGCGTCCGAGCGAATCCACCGTTCCATTCAAACGTCCGAAGACATCGTCGATGGAATTAAACAAATTGTTGACTTTTTGCGGCGTTCCTTCCAACGCATCGGTCATCGTGAAAAGTTTCTGCGTGAGCGTATCGGTGCGGTAAAGAATTCGCGGCACTTCTCCGCTGAGCACATCCAAAAGTTTCACGCCTTCATACGAGAAATGATCCAAGCGATCGAGCTGCGTATTCAATTTTTCGTAAACGAGTTTCGATCCGAGAAGCGCGCCGATTGTCGTATTCGTATCCATCGTGAGGGCGACGAGAGTATCTGCGGCATCGATTAAAACCGTCACACGTTCGAGGACTTCATTTAATGTTTCGAGAACGGTTTCAATGTCTTGCGCTTTTCCGGCGACAATCATATCACCATCATCGAGGATGCGGCCTTCGCCTTTGCTCACATCGATGTTGATGACGCGTTCTGAAATCACATTCTGATCGCGGATTGCAAAAATCATTGCGCGGTCAGTAATCCACGGTTGAAATTCTCGTTTGAGAGTAAATTCCATCCGCACTTTTCCCGATGCGTCAATTTTTAAATCGGAAACGTGACCGACCCGCACGCCGTTAATTTGTACTTCGGTTCCCGGGTGCAGACCTTGCGCTTTATCAAAGTAACTGTAAAGTTTATATTCTTCGACGCCGATGACACCGACCGAAGTTAAGCGCGCGTATAAAACGAACAAGAAGACCATCAAAGTAAATGTGAGAAACACGCCGACCAAAAGGCCAGAGAGATCCATCCAATTTATCTTTCGCACCGGTTTCAGCAACCAGTCATCTCCTTATTCTGAAACAAATCTGAGGTTCTTTCAAAAAATAAATTTTTCATTCGCCGTCCGAAATCCTTTACAAAAAATCGCGCAAATTGCGGAACATTTCGTGCGCAATCGGAATATCCGAACGAATCCATTGTTCAAATTTATAACGCTCGGAAAGTTTCTTGTTTTCTAAGAAGCAAAGATCGGCGCCGAGCTCTTTGGAAATTAACAAATCGTGAGTGACCAAAATCAGCGACGTTTTAAAAAGCGCTTGCATATTATCGATCAAAGGAATCAGCATGTTGCGGTTATAATTATCGAGACCTGCCGTCGGTTCATCCATTAAAAGAAGCCGCGGGTCCATCGCCCACGCCCGCGCAATTGCGACACGTTTTGCAACTCCCGAACTCAGCAAATGCGGAAATTTATCTTGCACGCTGCGGACGCGCATCAAATCCAAAGCCATATTCACACGACTTTCAATTTCTTCGTCCGTTCCGCGATGATGATAATATAAAGGCATTGCAATGTTATTGCGCACGGTTAAATTCGAAATGAGCGCACCATTTTGAAAGATGAGTTCGACGCCGCGCTTCGCTACTTCGAGCGCTGTATGCTGCGACTTCGGGAGATGCTCTCCGAAATAATAAAGTGCGCCCGCATTCGGCACATCCAATCCTGCGATAATGCGAAGGAGCAAACTTTTTCCTTGGCCCGATGCGCCTGCGATGCAAAGAGTTTCACCGCGTCCTAATTTCAAATTCAAATCGCGCAAAACATCATCGTTATCGCCGGGATAACGGAATCGCAAATTTTCAATGCGCAACGCTTCGCCTTGATTTTCCATTAAATAATCCTCGACATTTGCGTGGCATAATCGAAAATGTAAAAGAAGGAAAAGAGCACATCCAAAACGATGACATACAAGAAAGAATAAATCACCGAGCGCGATGTCGCCTTTGGCACTTGACGAATGTCGCGACGAATCGTGAGTCCGCGATAACAAGCGTTGATGAAAATAAATATGCCAAAGAAAATCGGTTTAATCACAGCAAGTGCAAAATCGGTAACGGTTAATGACGCGAGAATAGACGCCGAAAGAAAATGCCACGAGAGATTTAAATTCAAAGATTCGCCCGAGACGGCGATTAAAAATTTGGTGATTAAAAAGCCCGCGCTAATTCCGCAGACAGAAAACAGAACCGTTGCGATGAGCATCGAAATGACGCCGCCGATTAAAGCGGGCATTACCAAATAGCGCACCGGATTTACGCCGAGAGTTGCAAGCGCATCCACTTCGGAGTTAATGGACATTGTCCCAATCATCGTCGTGAGCGCAGAACCGCTACGGCCTGCAATTAAAAAAGCCGTCAAAATGGGACCGACTTCGCGGATAATGACCGCGACCATTAAGCCGCCGAATGAATTCGAAAATCCGACGCGAGGCATCACCGTGAGCGCTTCGACAATCGTCACCGTTCCGGCAAGTGCTGCGACCACAAAAAGCACGGGGAAAACTTCGACCGCTGTAAAATAAATTTGCTGAATAATACTTTGCATGTCGCGTTTAAAATTGCGACCTTCTGCAAAAATCGAATGAATCGTTTGAAAAAATAAAAGCAGTTGGCAACCGAAAACCGTTGACAAAAATCGTCGCCCGATTTTATTGAACACCGAGCCGAAAAAAGTCCAGTCATCCAGTGTTCTGTGAATTTTCATTTTGCCTCAACCGCAACCGTCGAAAGAATTTCTTGCCAAATTTCTTCCATGCCGACTTTTTTGAGCACGCTTAAACGCAGCGGTTTCACATCGTTCCCGAGAATTTTTTGAATCGCGTTGCGCGTCTTCGCTTGTTCGGATTGATTCGCTTTATCGCATTTGCTCATCACCGGGAGAATGGGACAGCCCGCCGCGCGGACATTTTCAATTGTTTCCACATCGATGGGTTGTAATCCCACTTTCGAATCGATGAGATAAATGATGCCGCGAAGATTTTTGGATTTTTCCACATAAGCGCGGATGCCATTTTCCATTTCACTCATCTTGTTAAAATCGACGCCGGCGAATCCAACTCCCGGAAGATCGACTAAATAAAACGCTTGATTGATTTTAAAGAAATTGATTTCCCGAGTTTTTCCCGGCTTTGAACTAATGCGGACGAGTTTTTTCTTGCCCGAGAGCGCATTTAAAAGCGAAGATTTTCCCGCGTTCGATCGCCCGAGAAAGGCAACTTGCGGAAGTCCATCATCCGGAATCTGCGAAAGTTTTGTCGCAGCGGTCGTAAATTCAGCGGTGATATTCATCATCGTTTCGTTCATATTCCAGTCCTCGATTCAAATGCACGCAAGACGGTGACTTCATCAATATATTCTAATTCGCTGCCCATCGGAATGCCGCGGGCAAGACTTGTGCGCTTTACAGGAAGATGCGCGAGTAATTTATCGATTAAAAGAATTGTCGAATCCGCTTCGGGGCTAGATCCTAACGCAAAAATAATTTCTTCAATTTTTTCATCTTGAATGCGTTGAATTAACTGCGGAATATGCAAATGCTCGGGCCCAATTCCATCAAGTGGCGAAAGGACACCGCCGAGAACGAAATAAAGTCCGTGATAAATTCCCGCATTTTCAAACGGTAAAATATCCGAAAATTTTTCGACAACGCAAATACTTTTTGAACCGGCGCGCGCTTTGCAAAGCGGACACGGATCTTCTTCGGCAAAAGAATGACACAGGCTGCAGCGTTTTACTTTTTCGCAAGCTTCGGCGATGGCTTGCGTGAGCGAGTCTGTATTTTCACGCGGACGATTTAATACAAAATAAGCAAGACGTCGCGCAGTTTTTTTTCCAATTCCCGGAAGCGACGCAAATTCCCGCACCAATTTTTCGAGGCTTGGCGGCTCAACCATGGCTGTTTCCGTAAGCAGCGTTTAACGCTTTTACCAAATTTTCATTCGAAAGCGAAAGGCGTTTCATCAAAGTGCCGACGCGTTCTTGGCGGTCATTTTCTACCGCTTCGGCGAGCGCTAAAAGAGTTCCCAATTTTCCCGAACCGTGGAGAAGCGCTTGCGTTATTTCTTTATCGACTTTTAAATCTTCCAAAATCGTGGGCATCGGCGCTTTGACAAGGGCGTCCATGCGGCTGATAATCGCGGTGATAAATGCCTGCGCCGAAAGAGGACCTTCGGCGTCAATATCTTCGGCGAGAGCTTCGACGAAACAAGCCCGCTGCGATACATTTTGAAAGAGTGCAGTCCCTTGCGCGCGTCCACCCATTTCGGGTTGCGCATAAAGTAAAAGCATTAACCAATCGCGAATTTGCGGAATGCCTAACCACGCAATCGCATCTTGAACGGTTTCGATCGGGCGACGGCGATAGGACTTTTGCGAATTGGCGTATTGCACCAAACTTTTCGAAAGCGCTTCTTGTTCGGAAAAAACTTTTTCGATATCGGTAAACGAAGGTTCGCCGCGCAAAAATTGAAGCAAATGCAAAATGAAAGCGAGCGAGCCATCGATGCGTTTTCCGCGGACGATTTCCGGCTGCGCAAAAAAGAATCCTTGGAACAAATCGTAGCCTTCGCTCAATCGTTCTTTGAATTCTTCTTCGGTTTCCACTTTTTCGGCAAGTAACATCATTCCGCGTTCTTTAAAATACGGAACAGCAGCCTTTAACGCTTCCGGAGAATTTTCGATTAAATCGAGTTTCACATATTTGATATACGGGAAAAATTCTTCTAAGCGTTTGAGATTTTCTGGTTCAAAGACGACATCGTCGAGCGCAAATTCAAATCCGCGGGCGTGATATTTTTTGACAATTTCAACGATGTCTTTTTCAGCAGAAACCGATTCCAAAATTTCTAAGACGAAACGGTCTGAATCCAGCGGACCAAAGATGCCGTCTAAAAGCATTTGACGGCTGCAGTTGATAAACGCTTTGTGATTTCCTACGAGTCTTGCAAGCCCGATATTGTTCAGCACATTTTCAAGAACTTGCGCCGTTTCACGGACACCGTTGTGGATTACCGCACGATTATCCGGAGAATCGCGGAACAAAAGTTCATAAGCAAAAATGCCTTGGTGCGAATCTAAAATCGGTTGGCGCGCCAAGTACGCAGGAGATTCTACTGGATTCATTCCGAGCCTTAAATTCTCGCGGACTTGATGGCGAAGAGAAGAATGCTGCGTGCGCCCGCATCCCAAAGCTTATCCATAATGGCGTTCGCTTCTTCTTGCGGAACCATCGCTTTGACCGCATACCAATCGCGACCATGCAATTTGGAAATCGTCGGCGCATCCAAACCCGGAGTGAGTTTGCACGCTTTGTCCAAAATATCCGCAGGGCAATCGTACTCGATCATCATGTAATTTTTGGCGACGAGCTTGCCTTCGATGCGGCGAATGAGCGTGTGAACTTCTTCTAAATCTTGTTTCTGCGGATGGCAGAATAAAGCCGCGTTACTGCGGAAGAGCGGTTCCCCAACAATGCGAAGTCCCGCTTGTTTTAAAGTCGTTCCCGTTTCGACGACATCGACAATCGCATCGGCAACTCCTAAGCTCACCGAAATTTCGACAGCGCCTTCTAGCACGACGAAATTCATGTCTTTTTTGTAGTAGCCGCTCACGATATTCGGGAAACTCGTCGCAATCGTCGAATTTTTGAGTTCGTCCAAAGATTGCACCGGACTTTCGTTCGGAACTGCAGCGCACATTTTCGAAGCGCCAAACGGCAAATCCAAAACTTTTACCGCAGGACTTTTTGCTTCGGCGTTAAAATCAATTCCGGTAATTCCCGCATCGATAATGCCGCGGCCGACATACATCGGAATATCGCTCGGACGCAAGAAGAAAAATTCAATATCATTCTTCGCATCGATTTGCGTCAAAGTCTTGTAAGGCTTCGAAGCCTTGTAACCGCATTCTTTTAAAAGCTCTTGAGTCGGGTCAAAGAGCATTCCTTTATTGGGAAGAGCGACTTTAATCATAATTTCGCGTAAACCTCTTCGAGCTTAATTCCTTTTTCTGCCATCATCACGGCGACATAATAAAGCACTTGCGAAAGTTCTAAGCACTGCGCATCGTGCGATTCAAACCGAGCCGCCATCCAAGATTCGGCAGCTTCTTCGACAAGCTTTTTACCGATTCCATGCGGACCTTTCTTGAAAAGTTCGGTGGTTCCCTTTCCTTCCGGCATATCCTTTTTGCGCTGGCAGGCAAGAGCGTACATTTCTTCAAAAGTCATAAAAACCTCGATTTTGAATTTTGCCCAAATGTAGAAAATTTGCCCCCAAAAATTTTTCCGCAGAAATCGGAAAACGAAAACTATCTCGATTTTCCGACCCGATTGCCGTAAGCATCGTAATAATCGACGGAGCCGTCGGAATTTACCCGCGATTTGCCCACATAATTGCCGTGATCATTATAATACTGCGTCGTATTTCCGCGTTCTTCAGAACGTCCCGTTTTATTGCCGTGATCGTCATAAAAATCCGCAGCAAAAATCAAGCTCACAAAAATGAAAATAAGCGAAAAAAATTTTCATAAGAATAATTTAGAAAATTGACAATGCATTAATTTCTCTTTTATTTCATCGCTTTGAAAATTCCTTTTTCCAAATCCAAATAACCGCGGTGATGTTCCATGAGAGCGCAGCCTAAAATTCCGTGAATTGTATTTTCGGAAATCGCATTGGCTTTGGCGATTTTCTGTTTTACTTCTTCGGATAAAACGCTGTAACGAATGGGAAAAGTAAAGCCGCCGACTTCGGAAAGTGCGCGTAAAATGGGCGCCGTATTGTAGCCGACGAAAACGTGAAAATCGGTGCGATTTCCTTTGCGCACGCAAGCGTCGAGCCAAAGACTTTCGGCAAAAGAAGTCGTCACTCCCGAATCTAAAATCATTTTGCGCGGAACGCCGTTGACTTTGATCGATACGATAATGCAGCCGTCAATTCTTTCCATCGGAATCGTATGCCAATCGGGAGAAAGCGAAATTTCTTCGGTGTCAAATTGAATGCGTCCTGCGGATTCATCGACGATGAATTTAAATCGTTCAAGTCCATCGAGCCCGAGAATTGTCGTGACCGAAACGCCGACATGTTTAGAAATAAGTTCCAAATCGATGCCGCGATTTTTGAGTTCATTCGCTTGGAATGAAATCGGAATTTCCGTTCCGCAAATTTGAAGCGGTTCATCGGAAACGCTAAACGAATGCACCGATCCTGTATCGACGAGAATCGTGTGATTGTCCTTTTGAAAAAGGATGAATCCATTTGTATCGGGCAAAAGCTTATAAATTTCCATGATGAACCTCCGCAAAAGTTAGTCATCTTCTTATGAATAAGCATATATTCATTTTGACAAAAAAGAACAAAGCGCCACAAAATTTTGCAATTTCGTGACACTTTTTTCGCTTTCAAATGGATGAATTGAATTTTATTTTCCGTTAAATTTTTCCATGCATTTTTTAATGCCGAATTTAAAATAACATTCGACTAATGCGGGAACTTTTGCGATGGCATTTTCAAAAGCTTCGCGGTCTTCGGGCGGAAATTTTGAAAGCACCCAATTTGCCAAATCCCATTTCGGCGGGCATTTTCCGACGCCGAAACGCACCCGCGGAAATTTATCGCCGATGTGTTCGATGATATTGCGCAGACCATTTTGTCCGCCGTGACTGCCGCTCGCGCGAACGCGAATGCGCCCCACATCTAAATTGATATCGTCCGAAAAAACGAGAAGATGATCCGCTTTGACTTTGTACCAAGTCATGAGCGCTTGCACCGCTTCGCCCGAGAGATTCATAAACGTCTGCGGCTTTGCGAGAAGAACTTCTTCGCCGGCGACGGACACTTTTTGCGTGAGCGCTTTGTGTTCGGATTTCCATTCGCGGTTTGCGTCCGCTAATTTTTCAACTGCAGCAAATCCTGCGTTGTGATGCGTGTTCGCATATTGCGTTCCCGGATTTCCAAGTCCAACGATTAAATACATAAATTCCTCAACGATGAATCGGTTTGTGCGTTTCGCTTGCAGTCATTTCCATTTCGCGGAAAAATTTTAAGCTATCAAATTTTTCTTTTAAAAGTTGAATGGCTGCGCCTATCATATACAGCGAACCGGTGATGAGAACGGGTGAATTCGCTTCGGTTTGAACCGCCTGCAAAAATTCTTCTGACATCGGTGCCGACGTGCCAACTTGACAACCGAGCGATTTTAATTCCTGAGAAACTTCGTCAATTTCGCGGAAGCGTTCGTAGGGCGTCCGCGTCACATGCCACACCGAAATATGCGGCGCCATCATCGGAATCATTTCTTCAATAGCTTTGTCTTTGAGCGCGCCAAAAATACAATGAAATTTTTGATTCGGATAATCGGATTCTAATGTTTCGGCTAAGCGTTTCACCGCATGCGGATTATGAGCGCCGTCTAAAAGCCAGCAGAATTTTCCGTTCGCATCGATTAACTTTTGCATGCGCCCGAGCCACTGCGCATTTTTTAACGCATTGCGCGCGGTCGTTTCGGAAAATTTTTCGCCGAGAAATTTTTCTGCAGCGGCAAAAGAAAGCGAAGCATTTTCGATGTAATGATGTCCCGCATTCAAAAGTTTTAAATCTTCGAGAATTTCCGGTTGGACAATTTTTGCGGGAATTGCGCGGACAAATTCTTCGGCATCGCGGACAAGTTCATTTGAAATGCCGCCGACAAACATCGTCGCCTGCGGAGAAAGAATTCCCAATTTTTCGTGCAAAATCGCAGACTCGGTTTTTCCCAAAAGTTCGGTATGCTCAAGCCCGATGCTCGTGAGAATTGCGAAATTTCCTCGCGCTGTCCGCGTGGAATCTAAACGTCCGCCGAGTCCTGCTTCAACAACTGCAGCGCCGACTTTTTCTTCGGCAAAATACAAGAAGCAAACTAAAGTCACCACTTCGAAAAAAGAGATGAACGTGTGCGTTTTTTCGGAAGCTGCTTTGACTTGCAAAAGCAAGCGATTAAAATTTTCTTCGGAAATCGGAATGTCGTCAATGCGGATGCGTTCCCGCACGTTCACCAAATGCGGGCTCGTGTAAAGCCCCGCGGAAATTCCGTGCGCTGTTAAAATTTTGGAAAGATAATAAGCGGTAGAACCTTTGCCGTCTGTGCCGACGACATGAATCGTTTGAAAATTTTTCTCAGGATGCTGAAACACTTCTAAAAGGCGTTCCATATTTTTTAAATCTCCCGTCATCCCAAGCGGAGCGAGAGAATGCAAATAATCTAATCCAGCGTGATTCATAGTTTATAAATTAGCTAAATTCGATTTTACTATGAGCGAAGAAGCTTTAGAAAAAGCGTGGAGTAATCACTCCATTTTGTGGAAAGAAAATGTTTGGGTTTATCCCGTCATTAGCCGCCGCGCAGGCGGAATTTCTATCGGCATCAATTTAAATCCCGATAAGCACTGCACATTTGACTGCGCTTATTGTCAAGTGGAACGCAGCGTTCCCGGGCTTTCTTTAAAAAACGATGTTATCGAAATCGAGAAAGAACTCGATAAAATTATTTCTGCTTACGAGAAAAATGGACTCGCTGATTTTGTTTCTTTTCAAAATGTCGAAGCCGAAAAAAGAATGATTAAAGACATTTGCATTTCGGGCGATGGCGAAAGTACAATGTCTCCGATTTTTCCGCAAGTTTGTGCGATGATGCGCCGCAAGCAAGACGAACTTTCCCAGTATCCACTACAGCTTACGCTCATTACAAACGCAACTCTTTTGGACCGCGAAAATGTGCGAAAAGGGCTGAAAATTTTAACGGAAAAACGCGGCGAAATTTGGGCAAAGCTCGATGCGGGCACAGAAAATTGGTATAAAAAAATTGACCGTTCTCGCATTCCACTTGAAAAAGTCGAGCAAAATATCGAAGGCGCAATTCGCGATTTTCCGCTGCGCATTCAGACGATGCTTTGTCAAGTGCAAGGCGAATTTCCGAGCGATGAAGAAATTCAATTTTATATTCAGCGGCTGCAGAAAATTTATGCGATTTGCCCGCAGAATTTTTTGGGAGTGCAACTTTACGGCGTCGTGCGCCACACGGCAATTCCCGATGTACTTCCGCTCAAAAAAGAATTTTTTCAAAATGTCGCCGAAAAAATTCACGCGGTGCTTCCCGTTTCTGTGCAAATTTTTTAAGGCAAATTTTTATCGTAATTTTTTGAATTTGTTAATGCAAAAACGCAGCACGAAGCGCTGCGTTTGCGGTTTATCTTTTGCGAAAAGCAGAAAATTTTTGAACTAATTGACGCATTGCGTAGCGATTTTATTGGATGCGTCAAATGTAAACGAGCAAAGCGTTTGAGAATCGATGACAACCTTATATTGTCCTGCGGAAAATTCCGAAGTGGCCGCAAAAATCGATTGAATATTTTTTTCTGCGGTCGCCGTCAAAATAACGGTTCCTTCCTCATTTTGAATGGAAACTTCTGCGCCTTTTTTCACTTCTTCAGAAAGATTCAAAACGGCGGTAAAAATTTCTGCAGACTTCGGAATCATCGTTGAATCAAAGCCGCCGCCGAGACCAAACCAACGACCTTCGGAAATGGTAAAATTCTCCGAGCCGATGAACGGTTTTGAACTTTTTGTAATTTCTGCGCTGCCGTTTACAAGCATTAAATTTTTGCTTGCATTAAAAGCTTCGTCGCCCGATTCAATGGAATAATCGCCTTCAAAAATTTGAACGGTTTCGGCGTGGAATGCGTCGCCGTTTTTCGTGCGAATTTCAAAAGTTCCGTTTCCGATAGAATCGAGATTGGTCGCTTTCACGCCGGCGTTTCCGACATCCATTTTGAATTTTCCCGTGCTGATAGCGATGCGTCCTTTTTCCAAATTGCCAACCTTATCCGAAGAAATTCCCGAGCCATCGCCCGTGCGCAAGTAATATTCGCCGCCCTCTTTAATGCGGACCGAACCTTTTCCTTTTAATGCATTATTCACCGCGTTCACATAAATTTTCGGTGAGTCTTTAATCACCAAATCCGCTTTCGTGTGAATGCCGTTGTTGTAATTTCCCGTCACATAAAGAGTGCCGTTTCCGCCGATGGTCATATCTTCACGCGAATAAAGACAAGCTTTCGGAACCGAATCCGCTTCGGTGTAAGTGCCCACATTCATAAATTCATAATGGCGCGAGTCCGAAAGAACATTCACCGAGCCTTCGACAAGTTCCAATTTGACTTTATCGCCTTCGACAAAGAAAATCGGCGCATTTTTAGAATTGTGAATTTGAACGCCGTTCAAAACCAATTCGACTTTTGCCGTTTTGATGACGTTGATTAAAATTTGTCCATCGGAAAGATTTCCGCTGAGCACATACAAACCACCGCTTCCGATAAGCAGTTGATTTCCCGAAACGGAAACCGATTTTGTGCCCGCATTCGTGACAGAAATATTTTCATCTTGAAGCGAAACCATTACCGCAGAATCCGGCGCTGTATAAGTTCCCGATTTCGGAGCGGGAACATCCCACGTAAGCCAAGTACTTGTGCTAAGCGTATCGGTATCCGCATTTTCGTTGTCCGAAGGATCGTCTTTTTCCGGATTTTCTACCGAAGAATTGGAAGATTCCACCGAAGGATTTTCGGTGAAACTCGACGACGATTCTTGAGATTGAGAAGAGCTGCTCAATTCTTCTGCGGGAGCCGTTGACGAAGAATCCGAAGAGCAAGCGAAAAATGTAAACGCAGCCGCTGCGCAAGTCCATTTCCAAAAATTCTGTTTCATAAAGCCTCGGGGCAAAATTTTCGCCTATAATATAATTTCGAATTGGACGAAAAATAAAAGAGTTAAAATCAATTAACAAAAGACGAAAAACGCCCCGAATTTCGGGGCGTCCAAGCCATTTATTTGTAATAATATTGCATTCCATTCGGGAAAGTAATTGAATTCATTCCCGAAACATCGACGGTTGAAACCGATGCGACATCGCCGCCGTAAATAATCATGCTTCCAGAACCTTGCGGCTTAAACGCTGCATTTGCTGAACCATAATAATTGGCGTTCGTGTAAGAAGTCGAAGAGCAACTCGGATAGCTTTCGGTTTGACTGCCGAAGCCGAGAAGAACACCGCCCGAAATCGTGAAGCCGTCATCGGTATCGATTAAACCACCCGATTGATTCGTAGAACAGCCGCTTCCGCCGCCCATGCCGCCGCCATTACTCGAAGGAATTTCGAGAATCAAAACGCCGCCGGTTTGCGTTGCAGTTCCGTTTGCATCCAAGACGTCGATGTCATTGCCCGATGCGCTCACATAATGATAGCCGCCGCGGATATAAGCGTAGCAGTGAGACGAAGATTGCGGGCCTCCGCCCATGCCGCCCCAGCCGCCCATGCTACCCGAAGATCCACTCGAGCCGACAGCAGTTCCGCCCGCAGCATTCCAACCGTCATCGGTTGCGTATGTCGAAGTAACGCCGCCGTCAAAATACATGAACCAAGCTTCCATGCCTTCTACCGCTTTCACAATGTTAATTGAACCGTCGTTGACATGTAACGCAGAGTCTGCGTGAATGCCGTCATCGCCCGCGGTCACAGTCGTTTCGCCACCGTTAAAGAGAATGCTTCCGTTCGAATGAATGCCGTCATCGCCTGCGGTCACGGTAACTTTGCCCGCTAAAATATTCACGAGAGAATCCGAGACAATGCCTTTGCCCGCGTTAGCGGTAATCGTCATCGTCGGGCTGCTCACACTGTCCGCAATCACAATGAAATTGGACGCTTCAACGCCATCATCTTTCGCGGTAATCGAGAAAGTTCCGCCGGTAATCACAATGCGACCTTTTCCACTCGCCAATTTTTCTGCGTCGTCTTCGTCGGATTTAATGCCATCGCCCAAAGTCGATGTTAACGTAATATTTCCGCCTTCAATTTCTACGGAACGTTTTCCTTTGAGCGCGTTTTTCTTTGCGGTGACAGAAAGCGTCGGCGCATCTTTGATTTTCAAATCTTTCGTCGTGTGAATGCCGTTTCCGCAAAGACTCGTATCGGCGCAAGAAACATTCACCGTTAACGAACCATTGCCTTTTAATGTCAAATCTTTTTTGGAATAGACAACTGCTCGCGTCGTATCATTTTTCGTTTCGCCTTCATCGACGAAGCTCCAAACTTTATTGCGCGTTGCCGCGTCGCCGAGTTGATTCGTCGTGCCATCGACGGCGTAAAGGAAAACTTTGTTCGCGTTCTGCACGTAAATAGCAGCGTCATCGGGACTCGTTAACGATAATCCGTTCAAGTACAAATAAACTTTTGCGGTGGTATCGGCAGCGACTAAAATTTCATACGACGATGTACTGCCCGCTAAATAATAATTGCCGGCGCAGAGAATTTTCACCACCGTTCCTGCCGTATCCACGCATTGATTATTCTTTTCAATCGTGAGCGCAGATTCGTTAAAAGTTAAAATCGGATCATTTTCATTCGGGATAATCGCGACCGATGAAATGGGAATTATAAAATTACTCGACGAAGAAATTTCGGGAATCATGACGCTCGACGACGATTCATTTCCCGACGGAATCGCTTCGGAACTTGACGAAACAATCGCAGACAAATACGTTTTTTCGCAAGATGCATTTGCCAAATCGTAATAATACGAGCCCGCAGCATCGCTATAAAAATACCGCGTTCCAATGATCGAAAGCGGCGCTGAAGTTTCATTGCAGATAAATGAAGCTGCCGAAGAGCTCGACAAAGTCGGGTCCACAATTTCTCCGTTTGCACTCGACGAAGACGCCAAAACCTCGGGATATAAAACCGTTCCGTCCGCCAAGACAGAATATTCAATTGCACCAGAACTGTTCAAGCAATAAGTGTTGCCGAGTCCATCTTCGAATGCGGTAAATTCACCGCAAACCGAAGAAACCGGATTTACATCTGCACCGCTTTCTGTTCCGCTCGACGAATCGCTTCCGCAGCCAAAAAACGAAGCCGTACTCAAAAGCGAGAGTGCGAGAACGCTAACTTTCTCCAATTTTTTCATACCAAACTCCTTTGTTTCTTTCAAAATTAAACGCAGATTTATCTCTTTAGGCGTAAAATCGCATTTACAAACAAAACTTTTTGAAACCAAAAGTTTCACTTCAAATGGAATGGGAAAAATTTTCTCAAAAACCTTTCCCGAGTCATTTAATTTTCGTTCCTGCGCCCTAGAAGCCCTAAAAATTTCGCCTCGTTTTTTCGCATTTCGTTTTCCTATTTTATTTTTGCTCTGTATGATTTTCACCGTTCTCGAATACGCCTTTGTGGTGCTGCTCGTTTTCTCAGCGATTTTTTACGCTGTTTTTCAAACGCGGCTTTTTTGCGCACTCGGGAAAGTGCATTTGGGAAATTCGATTCGGACTCCGCTGCCATCGGTGAGCATTCTCGTTTCCGCAAGAAATGAAGAAGCGGGAATTTCGAAAACTCTCGATTCGTTGATGAAGCAACTTTATAAAGGACGCTGGGATATTTGGATTGCCGACGATCGTTCTACCGATAACACGCCAAAAATTCTCGCGGATTATGCGGCAAAATTTCCCGACCGCATTCATGTGCTAACGATTACCGAGCTCACTCCGGGCGAAAGCGCCAAGAAAAATGCCATCGCAAAACTCGTCCAAGCTTCTGCGGGCGAAATTCTGCTTTTAACCGACGCCGATTGCATTCTCCCGCCGACGTGGATTCGTGCGATGATCCGCGAATTTGAACCGGGCATCGATTTTGTCGCCGGGCATTCTGCCATTGAACTTCCGAAAGATCGCACCAACTGGTTACTCAATATGCAAGCGGTCGAAACGATGGCTTATCGCATCGCAGGCACGGGCGCCCTCGCCATGGGAACGCCCATCACGAGCACCGGAAATAATCTCGCCTACCGCCGTAAATTTTTCGAAGAAGTTCACGGATTCGAAGGCGTCTCAAAAATTCAAAGCGGCGATGATGATTTGCTTCTTCAAAAACTCGCCCGCGAAGCGCCGTGGAAAGCGCATTATTCCGTAGATCCCGAAGCGTTCGTCATCACGCAAGGCAAAGAAACTTTCCCCGAACTTTGGGAACAGCGCAAACGTTGGGCGTCGAAAACGACTTATTATGCGCCGAAAGTCGTCGTCATTCTTTCTCTCGTTTTCCTCTTTTTTACGCTGATTTCTCTCGGTTACATTTTATCCTTTTTCAGTCTCCCGATTTTCTTTGCAACCGTCTTCGGCGTTTTAGTCAAACTCGTCGGCGACACTTGTGTTGAACTTCGCGGACTCCGCATCTTTCATCAACAAGAACTTTTCAAATGGTTTCTCCCCGTAGAAATCGTTCACGCTCCTTTTACCGTCTTTGCCGTGCTCTTCGGAATCGCCGGTCATTTTAAATGGAAAGGTTAATTTCAATGGTTAAAAAATCTGATGTCGTCAATTCATTAACTCTTGTCATCGCCGAAAAGCCAAGCGTCGCAGCAGATCTTGCCCGCGCCATTACCGTCGGCGGAAAATTCAAAAAAGAAAAAACGCATTTTGAAAACGACGCTTATATTATTTCGTGGGCGCTCGGCCATTTAGTCACCCTTTGCGATCCCAAAGAAATCAGCGATGTTTATAAAAGTTGGAAGATGGCAACTCTTCCGATTATTCCCGATACATTTCCGTTAAAAGCCATTCCCGAATCCCGCGCCCAACTTACCGCACTCGGAAAACTCATCCGCAGGAAAGATGTTTCGACAATCATTAACGCATGCGATGCGGGCCGAGAAGGCGAACTCATTTTCCATTACATTTTGGATTTTGAAAAAGGAAAAACCGGACTCAAAGGCAAAACGATTCAACGCCTTTGGATGCAAAGTATGACGCAAGCTTCTATCCGCGAAGCATTTGCCCATTTGCGTTCTCACGATGAAATGCAAAATTTACTCGACGCAGCCATTTCGCGTTCCGAAGCCGATTGGCTCGTAGGCATTAACGGTTCCCGCGGACTCACCGCTTACAATAGCAGCGCAGGCGGTTTTAACATTACCCCTTGCGGACGCGTGCAAACGCCGACTCTCGCGATGATTGTCAACCGCGAAGAAGAACGCAACAATTTTATTTCCAAACCGTATTGGACAATCCAAGGCAATTTCCTTTCGGGAAAATCCGAATATAGCGGCAAATGGATTAACCCGCAAGCAAAAGCGGAAAAAGATCACATTTGGGAAGACGGCAAAGCCGAAGAAATCGTCAAGAAATGTCTCGGAAAAACGGGAACTGTTTCCGAAACGACAAAGCCGAGTTTTCAAAAATGCGGACCGCTTTACGATTTGACAACTCTCCAACGCGAAGCGAATAACCGTTTTGGTTTCAGCGCAAAAACGACTCTTTCCATTGCGCAAGCGCTTTACGAACGGCACAAACTCACATCGTATCCGCGTACCGATAGCCGCGCTCTTCCCGAAGATTATGTGGGAACCGTAAAAAAGACTCTCGCCACGATGGAAGGAAATCTCGCCCAATTTGCAAACAAAGCGTTGGACAATAATTGGGTCAAAAAAGATCCGCGGATTTTTAATAACGCAAAAATTTCGGATCACTTTGCCATCATCCCGACGGGCAATAAAATGCAATCGCTTTCCGAAGCCGAGATGAAAGTTTACACGATGATTTGCCAGCGTTTCATCGCCGTCTTTTATCCGCCCGCAGAATATTTAAACACCACCCGCATTACCGAAATCGAAGGCGAAACATTTTTAACGGAAGGAAAAATTTTAAAAGTTCCCGGCTTCAAAGAAGTCTACGGAAAAACTTCGGAAGATGAAGCGAACGTCGCCCCACTCGACGGCAGCGGAAAAGCGACTGCGAAAGAATTCAACATTTCTGCAGAACACACCAATCCGCCTCCGCGCTACACCGAAAGTACTCTTCTTTCGATGATGGAAAACGCCGGAAAATTGGTAAAAGACGACGATCTAGCCGACGCGATGAAAGACCGCGGCATGGGAACTCCCGCCACCCGAGCAGCCATTATCGAAAAATTGATTTCGGATAAATATATGGTCCGCGATGGCAAAGAACTTGTGCCCACTTCCAAAGCATTCGGGCTCATTCAAACCGCCCGCGCGATGAAAATCGAAAACTTGACAAGCCCCGAACTCACCGGCGAATGGGAATATCAACTTTCGCAAATTGAAAAAGGCAAAGAAACCCGCGAAACTTTCATGAAAGGCATCGAAGATTTAACGCGGACGATGATTCAAAACATCAAAAATTTTGATGAAGAATCGACGAAAACCGAAGCCTCTTTCAGCCCTGTCAACGGAAAAAAAGTTTACGAAACCGTTTCGCATTTCGAAACCGAAGACGGCATCCGCATTCGCAAAATTATCAGCAGCCGTCAAATGAGCGAAGAAGAAATCGTAACCTTACTTTCGCAAGGTCACGTCGGTCCCTTGAGCGGTTTCCGTTCCAAACGCGGCGCAGAATTTACCGCAGTTCTCGAAATCAAAGATGGCAAAGTTTCTTTCCTCTTTGACGCTGCCGAAGATAGCATTGAACTCGGCGAAGAACTCGGCATTTCTCCGATCGATGGCAGCCCGATTTACGATACGCTCACCACCTACGTTTCGCAAAGTTACATCGACAAAAAAGAAACCGGATTCCATTTGAACAAAGTTCTTTTGGGCAAAGAAATCTCGGTAGAAAATTTGAAGAAAATGCTCGCCGGCGAAAAGACCGATTTAATCCAAGGCTTCCGCTCAGCAAAAACGCATCGCCTTTTCGACGCTTACTTAAAGCTTGAACCGAAAACCGGAAAATTGCAATTTGAATTTCCGCCTCGCGATCCGAGCAAAAGCCGAAAATTCTTCAGGCGAAAAACCGCCAAATAAAAAAGCACGCCTCGGGCGTGTTTTTTTGTTTAAAGAAATTGAATTTTAACACCGTTCTTTTGCATCGCACTGCGGATCATGGGAACGAGATTTTCGGCGGGCGCAAACGGAATTAAACGCTCTAAAATTTCGTGCAAACTGTAACCATTTTCTTCTTGGATAAATGTGTAACCTTGCACTTTTCCTTTTAACACGATGACAATTCCGCGGTCGCCTAAAAATCTTCCCGATAGAAATAAAGCCATATCGGGCAGAGGCGCTCCAATATCGGGCTTCTTCACCGCCTTTGAATTATACAGAAACGCTTTTTGCGCCAGTTCCGATTCCAAACAAAGCTTCGCCAAAATTTCGGAACCGAGTTCTTTCACTTGAATATCGACGAGATGAGATGCTAGCCCTTTCAGCACGCCGCGTTTCGTATTCGCCAAAAGTTCGAGAACGCGACTGCGCATATTCCGCGCCGCCGTCGCATACAAAACGCCATTTTTCCCGAGCAAATAAATGATTCCCGGATTCCGCGAAAGCTTTAAAATTTTTGCATCATCCCAACCTTGGGGATAAAAAAGCGGACGCTTTCCGCCGCGCAATAATTCTTCGATTTGCGGAAGTCCGCCGCGTTCTTTTGCCAAAATCAAAATTTGCGCTGCTGCAATCGCATCGTTTAACGCATGATGTTGTTCAAAATCCGGAAGATTCAACGAAGCGGTGAGTTCGTGCAAATTGTATTTGCGGAGTCCCGGGAAGACGCGCCGCGAAAGTTTTACCGTGCACAATTTCTCGGGCGAAAAATCAAAGCCCGCGCGTTTTAATTCTGCGCCTACCGCTGCATAATCCGAAGCGACATTATGCGCCACAAAAATTCGACCGTCTAAAAGCGCATCTACTTTTGCCGCAATTTCTTCGAACGCGGGAGCGTTTTCCAATTTTTTCGGCGTGATTCCCGTGAGATTTTGAATGAACGGAGAAAGTTCCCGATCCGTGTGCACGAGCGACGAAAATTTCTGCGTAATTTTCCAATCGTCAATTAAAGCGATTCCAATTTCTATCACGCGAGAATCGGCGGGCTTTCCTCCGGTGGTTTCTACATCGACGACCGCAAAACGATAATTTGAAAAATCCGCCATTACCGCACATCAAAATCGATAGAACTGAAACCGTTTGCAATGCGCGCTTTAATCGCTTTTCCATCCACTTTCATCTGCAGCGGAACAGAATGCAAATAAGTCACGTCAGCCGTTTCCGAAGGCACCGCTTCCGATTCCGAAACGGGCGCTTGATAAATTTGTTTTTTCCCGACCCAAATGGTATAAGTAAATGTCCGCGGATTTCCGCGATGCACTTGATTTTCGGCGACGCAAAAATGCACAATGCCGCCCGCGGGAAGAGTCCGCAGACTGTCTTTAATTTTTTCTTCGGGCTCGTCGTTTGCTTCCATTCGCATCCGCATATCTTTTTTGAGTTTATCCGCCGATTCATATTCAATCGAAACGTTCGTCTTCACATCTTCGGGAATTGCCGATTCGCGAATATCGCGCACGCGAGAATTATTTTGGTAATATTCCCAGCGTCCATTTTCGTGTAAAATAACCACAGACCCATTAGAAGTTGTCGCAGTCATATCGCCTGCAAATGCAGCCGCCCAAGCCAAAAAACAAAAAGCAAAAATTTTCTTCATAGCGTAAATTTAGCTTTATTCTAATTTCTAATTTTTTTTTGTGTTTACTCGATTCGCTCCTAGCCCCACAGGATTTTTACATCGCGGGCATGTTCTCTCCGCCCTTTATGTCACGGCAATCGCCCAAAAATTCGGCGCAAAAATTCGTTTGCGCATCGAAGATCACGACCAAAGTCGCGCGCGCCCCGCTTACATTGACGGCATCCGCGAAGATTTAGAATGGCTCGGATTTTCTTGGGATGCAGAATCCATTCAAAGCGAAAATCAAGAACGCTACATTCATTTTTTAAAACTTTTACAAGAAAAAAATTTGGTTTACGCCTGCGATTGTTCCCGCAAATTTACCTTCGAAACCAATCCGCAAAACGCCGACGGAGAAATTATTTATCAAGGTCATTGCCGCAACCGAAAACTTCCTTTTTCCAAAGAAAATTCTGTGCGTTTCAAAACTCCCGACGAAATAATCAAATGGGATGATTTACGCCTCGGGCATTTTTTAGAAAATCCCAAGCAGCAATGCGGTGATTTTGCCCTCAAAGATAGACTCGGACAATGGACTTATCAATTCGCAGTCGTCGCTGATGATTTTGAAGAAGACATCGATCTCGTCGTCCGCGGCGAAGATTTACGCGTTTCCACCGCCCGCCAAATCGCCCTTTCCCAAGCGCTCGGCCGAAAAACTCCCCCTTTATTTTTTCATCATCCGCTCATTTCCGACCCAACCGGAAAAAAACTTTCCAAGCGCGACCACGTAGCAAGCATACGCGGCGAACGCGACGCCGGCATTTCCCCCGAAACCATCCTCGGCGAAATCTGCACCGCCGCTGACATTCTTCCCCAATTTCAACCGCTTTCGTTCGAAGAAGCCGCAAAGAAATTAGGAATCGTTTTAAATGAGTAATTAGGAGTGAGGAGTGAAAAATTTGATCTTAGAAATTCTAAGCTCTAAAATCTAAGTTCTCATTTTCTCTCATGCAACGCTGCGGCAAGGCTTTTTAAATGAAAAATGAGATGATGGTGCGCCGGGGTTTTGAGAACTTAGAGCTGAGAACTTTGAACTTAGAAATTCTAAGATCTAAACTCTAAGCTCTAAGATCTTGCATTACCGCGCGGAGCACCTAAATTTTGAATTGTTAATTATGCATTGAATTGAATCCAAGCGAGTTTCTAAGCTTCCTTTTTTCGCGAATTTAACATATATTCCATACTATATGGCGGATGATCTGTATCACAAACTTTTAAATCTTCGAGACGCTTCCTTTGACTTAGACTTCAAAAGTCGGCTTTTGAATTTTGTGCCAAACGCAAAATTTCAAACCCCGCTTCTTTCGGAAGATGGAATTTCTTTTTTTGAACGATGGACGCGGAACCCGGTTGCGCTGCCTCTTTCAATGTTTGCGCCGACTAATGCGGCATTTTCGGAAAAAAATCAAAGCGACCTTTTCGCCGATTTCCGCTATGCGCTGCGCATTTTTGAAGAAGGCACGGGAGAACAAAACGCATTCCTCGCCGTCGGTTTTCTGAAATCGCAAGGAATGGCGCCGCTGCTTTTATTCCCGATTCAAATCGACGTGAAAACTCTCACCGTTTCCCTCGCCGAGAGCCTCCCGATTGAAAATGTTCCACTGCGGCTCAAAAATAAAAACGTCGTTCAGCTGCCCGCAGCCAAAGAATTTATCCGCGAAAAAAATTTTGACATCCGCGAATACTTTGCAGCCGTCGCCCAAGCGATTAGAACGATGCCCGATTGGCGCAGCACTTCGCGCGGAATGTTCCTCGGATTCTACGATGCCGCAGGACTTTATGCCTTTAGCGATGCCGATGATTCGGCTTGGAATCACAGCGAAGAAAACAGCAAACTTCTTTCGCAGTTACTTTCTCCCGAAGGATTTCACGTGGTCGAATCCGATCTCGACAGCCGTAATCCCGATGAAATTTTTGATCCGGTGTCGCATTATTTTGTGCACACTCTCGATTCCGAAGCGAATACTTCCCTTCTCGAATCGCTTTCGCCCGAAAATTCTCTTTACGTTGTCGAAACGCCGCCGGGCTCTTCGCGCGAAGAATTTTTAGCCAATTTCATTGCCGAAAGCGTTTCCACCGGTAAAAAAGTTTTGCTGACTTACCGCAAAAAAATTTCGCTCGTCCGCTTTGAAAAATTGTGGAATCGCCAGCGGCCCGATTACAAAGATATCACCTTAGAAAAATCCCGCGAAACTCTTTCTCAAACCCGAAACACATTAGTCGCTTACAATAACGCAGTCAATCACCCGATTCCTGTCGGAAATTGCACATTATCCGAAGCGCTCACGATGCTTGCGCAAGCGGGAACGCACAAAAAAGTTTGGCCCGATTCGACATTTAACGGTTCCGAAAATTTAAGCCGCGAAGAATTTCATTCAGCGCAAAGCAATCTGCAAGATTTACTCGAAATTTTAGAACGCGATGAAGCGAAGAAATCTTTGATCGCCTACAAAGGCGTTGCCCTAGATGCGACAAATGAATTGCAACGCAAACGTCTCGCGTCAAAGCTCAAAAAAACAGTCGCGGAATTTTCCACCCTTTCTACTCTTGCCGATAGCGTCGCCAATGTTCTTTTCTTTAATCAAAGCATCGACATTCAAACTCTTTCGGATTTAGGAATAGCGATTTCTCCCGATTTCAATAGTGCTACGCCATCCTTTGACGGTTGGACTTTAGAATCCAAAGATTGGAGCACATTTAAAGATTCGTTGTTAGCGCTTCCAAATGCTGGCGCCACTTGGTCGGAATTTCGTCGCACCGGTTCTCCCATTTACGTCGATGGCGCAATCAATATGCAGCTCGGCGCTGCCCGCGAAATTTTAAAAGAAAATCAAGATCGCACCTTCAAAGCTTTTTCGGAATACTATCATAACGCGCGGAAAACTCTGCTCAAAACTTTGAAAGATCCGCGCCTAGGGAAAAAAGACGAAGACCTTTTAGCGCTGACCGATAAACTCATTCAGCTGCAAGATGCGAAAAAACTTTATACGAATACCTCGGCATTAGCGGGTCGCCTTTTGGGAAAAGATTGGCTATTTGAACACACCAACTGGATTGTGCTCGACGCCAAGCTCCGCTGGTTTTACAACTTCCGCAAAAAAGTGGAAAAATCCGAAAACGCTTCGCTTTCATTCGCTATCCTTTCCAAGTACAATCAAATCAAAGATCAAATCAGCGATGCCGCTGCTCTCCGCGAACTTTGCGAAAACGCCCGCACCGATTTTGAAGACCTTTGCCGCGAATTGGATTTTTCAAAAATTGCCGATTACAATAGCGTGACCGAGCAAGCTGAACTCGTCAAAAAATGGGAAGATGCTCTTCCACTTTTACCGATTTACACCCAAATTCAATCGAAGAGAAATGAGCTCAAAGCGCAAAATCTCGACGAACTTGAAAAAGCGATTATCGGTGATCACGCGGGCAAAGAATTTCTTTCCAGAGAATTTTCACGATTCTGGAGTTCAGATCAAATTCAGCGCGCCTGTAAAATTTTCCCCGAGCTCTTTTCGTCTACGCCGAAAGTGCACACGAAACGCGCCCGCGATTTCCGCGAAGCGACCGATGATTTGTGCATGATGAATTTGCGTTTTGCCAAAGATGCGGTGCAAAAAAATCCGAAATTGCTCACAATTCTTCCCGCTGGGAAAGTGGCTGCGCAAATTGAAAAAACGGCGAAACTTTTTGATGTCGCAGTTATTCTCGACGCCGAATCCGTCCCGCCGATGCAAGCGATGCCTGCGATTCTTCGGGCAAAACGTGCGGTGCTTTTTGGCGATTCCAATTTACCGACGGCGCCATTCCCGAATATTTTTGGCCAAGAACGGAACGCCACATTTATCGCATCGCAATTCGAAAGTATTCTTTCTTATTCGCTGTATAAAGGCGCACCGCTTTCTTTCCTCGCATTAAATTGTCGGCATAAACATCCGATTTTAATCGAATTTGCCAATCAAAATTTCTACGGGCAAAAAATCAAAAAATTGCCGCCGCCCAATTCCGAAATTCCTTCGGATTTGCAAATCATCGTCGAAAAAAATATTTCGCAGGCGATTGCCGATGCCGCAGCCAAACATGTCGAACAGCATCCGATGCAATCTCTCGGCATTATCGTTTTTACCGAAGAGCGCCGCAAAAGCGTTTTCCAAGCGATTGAAAAGAAAGTTCACGAACATCCCGATTTAGGATTTTTCTTTTCGCCCAAAGATATTTTACGCGATCCGTATGTGAGTTTGCCCGAAGAAGCTTCCGGAAATTTCCGCGATGTTCTCTTCGTTTGTGCAGAACCCGCCGCCGCGATTGCGGGACAAGGAATGAATGCCAAATGCGTGAATGTTTGTGCAACGCATGCGCTTTCTTCGCTCCGAATTTTTGTGAATGACTTGCCCGAAAAAACGGTTTCGACGAATGCGGGAATTCGCGCATACTCCGAATTTTTACAGTTTGCGAAAAATTTCAAATCGGTGAGTCTTTTCAAAGCGAGTCCGCTGCTTTCTTCTTTTGAAGAACAAATTGTGCAAAATATCGGCAACGGAAAATGCCAACTAGAAAAGAATTGGAACTATAATGGCGCTGCCATTTTATTCGCCGTCCACGATGAAAATAATCCGGAACATTTTTTAATCGGCATTGAAAATGATTCGTCGAACGGATTTTTGCGGGAATCGGTCGAAGACCGCTTGTATTTGCGACATAAAATTTTGGAGCAACTCGGTTGGAAAATTATTCCGCTTTGGTGCCCGAATTGGTTCCGCTCAACCGCCGACGAATGCGAACATATTCTGACGACGATTGCTGTGGAACAAAGTGTAGCGCCACCGCCTCGTGAGAAAAACGAAGAAGAGGAAGCTCCCGCCGAATTGCACGTGGAACCTTATACCATCGTCAATCCGAAAATCGAAGGAACTGTGCACGATGTGCCCTTTCCCGATTTAGCGCCAAAACTTTTGATTTTGCAAATGAAATTTTTCATCGATGCAGAATCCCCGCTGCACGAAAAAAGCCTCATTCGCCGCGTTTTGCATTTGCACGGTTTACACCGCGCAGGTCCCGCCGTCGTTCGCGCCATCAAGAATGCGATTACACAAGGACTTGTCCGCAAAGCGTTTATTAAAACCGGCTCCTTCTTCTATTCGGTAACGCCGAAGCCTATCGTTTTACGCGATCGTTCTGCGCTTCCGGAAGAAGAACGCAAGCTGATTTTCGTTTCGCCCGAAGAACGTGAACTTTTCCCAGCGGGTACCGATGAGCAAACGATAAAAGAAACTCTTGGTTTAATTTAGCGCAGCTTCGCTGCGAAAGAGAAAATCGCGCGCCAAAGGCGCGCGATTTTTTTATCCATTTTTTTCAAAGAAAAAAATGGATAAAAAAAGCCCCGCGTAGCGGGGCTTTTGCTTTTAGATTCCACTTTACTTGGTAATGCGGCGGACGCCCCATGTCTGCGTCACGTTGTGCTTACCCTTCTTCCCTTGCATCGGAATTGTCGCATGAGTACTGAGCTTTGCAATATAAGCGCCAGTTCCTGCGAGGCGACCCTTCGAAGTCACCATGTCCCAAGCGAGGTAAACGTAACCGCGGTTGTTACGGCAATCGCCGCCGAAGAATTCCTTATCCGAGCAAGCGATCGAGCCCGACTTGTGCGCCACATAAGTGCCGAGATTTGTGAAGATATCCAATTCATAATGGAGCTTCACATCGTCGATCGAAATCTTGCCCGCTGCGATTAACGAATCCAACTTCGGATCGGTCAAGATGTTGCCCATATCCGTGCGGATAATATAACCGAGAGTATGCGGATACTTTTCTGCCAATGTTCCGATGGAATCATAAATTCCCATGAAATACGGCTGAATAATCGGAGCGTCCACATCGGTTTCCGTCGTGACAGTTCCCATCTTAATGCTTGCGATGGTCGACGGAGCGTCACCTTCCAAAAGCATCCACGGAGAAGGAACAACCACATCGTAATCGGTCAAAGCGTTGCCGTTTGCATCGGTGAGTTCGCCCGCTTTCGCACGGACAAAGTCACCCGACTGCGGAATCGTTCCGCTCGATGTATTGTAGAACATCGTCACATTCGAATCGACCACATTGGCATTTGCCGCAAGCACTTCTTTGTACTTTGCCGAGCCGACTAAGTCTGCTGCCGAACGCAGATAATACATGAAGAGCGAACGGACATTTTCACCCGTATAAGCGAGCGGTTCCGAGAAAGTGATGCGAACTTGGAAGAGTCCATCGGACATTTCCGAAATCGTTCCGCGGGTAATAATCGGAGCCACCTTATCCGTAATGGATTTATCGAAGCCTTGATTGGCGACGACACCATTCTTCTTAAAGCGTGCCCAAGAATTGATTGTCGCAGCGGAATTCACGGTCTGCGGTTTTGTCGAAAGCGAAAGTCCACTAAAGACGAGGATAGAATCGTAGAGAGTTCCGTTTTCAATCGTCTTGGCAGCCTTCTTAATTTGCTCAGTCGTAATCGTCACCGTTTCCGTCGTATCCGTCGACCACTTCACCACGATGGAATCTGGGAGAGAGTCCAACTTGAACGGACGATGGTAACGAATCCAAAGAGAATCGGCAATACCGTCTAAATATTCGTCGCGGGTAAAGGCTTGATCCAAGCCGGCGTAAGTTTTTGCTTCGCCCTTAGAATCGAAGACCATCACAGAATCCGGAATTGGTACCGGCGGTTCGCTAAAGACAAGTCCTTTATATGTCGCAGAAATCAGCGGATTTTCTGTAGCGACAACAGACATTATAGCGCTATCGAGCGAAGTTCCGCTCGGATAAAGCATTGTCGAACGGAAGCGAATTTCCGCTTTTCCTTCGACCATTTCGAGAGCAAGACCGCTCACGCCAGCCGAAGAAGTCGCTTCATCCACCATCAAACCATAAGAGCAAGAGGTGCACGGAAGTCCCGTTGTCGGATCGAACATCAACACGTAAGCCTTGTATTCTGCACCGCGATAAAGAATCGAATCCGAGCTGATATTCCAGTTACCGTATGCCGGATTTAATTGTTTTTCGTAGGTCGAATCCATGAAGGCGATTGCAGGGAGAGTAAAGGTCAACGCGAGCTTTTTATTGCGCACCCAAATATTTTTCACAATCGAAGCATTCGTCATCGCCGAAAGCGGAACGGTTGCCCACAGCGTATCAATACCGCGAAGACCCACTTCTTGACGATCCGCATTGGTTAACGCAATCGGAGCTGCGCTATCTGCATAAACCATTAAGCCATCATCAAAGGAAACGGTATATTTTTCGCCGACTGCACTTTCCAAGTCCACATCCAAATTGCCGTCTTCCAAAGCATCGCCGATTGCACCGACATAAACCGGAATACGTATTCCCGCCATTGCCGATGTCTTTACCTGATAAATGTGACCGGTCGAATCCTTACCGTTAGCGATCATCACATCCAAGTTACCAGCGACACGGAGAGTCGCAATCGTGGACTTTTTATTGTTCACCGAAGCGATAAGCTTATAAGTGCCCGAAGGAAGGCCTGCAACCGCTTTCTTATCGATTACCGGCTGATACCAACTTGAAGAGAAGTCTATTGCGCCAAAGAATTTCTTTTGACCTGCAGCATAAGCGGTGCTGAAATACGATTCATCGTAAGTTTCGCCGCTCGCTGTCGTATAAGGCTTGCTTCCCTTCCAGAGAGAATAAGTCAAAGTCACAATGCCTTGCATCTTTTCGTTGCAATACACCTTTTCTTCGGTTGCCGAAGCACCGGAAAGTGCAGCAGCGCAGTCACCAGCACCGGTTTCTTTATAGCAAATGTTGTAACGATCACCGGTTCCCGAATAAGTCGTATCCCTAGAACGTTCCAAACCTTGGCTCTGTTGAATATACATGTTCGTGTTAATGCGAACGTTACTCATCGTCGTTCTGCGGTCGCAGAAGAAGATATCCAAATCGTAGGTTTCGCCTTCGACGAATTTATTGCCATTCTTATCGGTCAAATTATCGAGAACAGCGTAACCAGGTGCAGCCAAGTGCGTTCCACCCAAGTCTACAGCGAGTTTTCCACCGATAAAGACCCAAATATCATCGTCCCCGCGGAAGTTGAAGCGAAGACCCGGCTTATAAACAAACTGCGCATGGCTTTCAAAGCAGAACTGCTGATTGCGTCCCGTTTTCGAAGTCCAACGAGGTGTCCCTGTTGCAGCCGTTTTTTCGGTACCATCCACATAAGACGGCCAACCTGCCGGTTTATTGTCTTGACAAGACCAACCGAGGAAGCAGAATTCTGCCGAAGCCCCTAAACCAAGCCAAGTCTTAATTGCCGGAACATCATCATCACCGTTTGCAAAGCGACCGGAGCAATCGTCAACTCCGCCTTCCCAACCGCCGCCGTTGCAAAGCAAGTCGATTTTTTGTGCATTTTCTACCGGATCCATTTCGCGTAAAAGCGGTCCGACAAACACAGGGCCTTCGGCTAAACGCTTTGTACGAGCCGCCGGAACCGGCGAAGAACCGTAAGAAGTCATCACATCAGCATCGGTTGTCAGTTCTGTCGGATAATAACCACCTTGAGCGGTAACGCCTTCACTTGTATAATAATCGGAATTGAATTCCCATTTGCCATAAGCATCACGGCTAAATGTCAAGTCATGGCAAGTCATTTCGTTCACGCCCGTCGTCGGGTGGAAAAGCTGATTAAAGAAATCTTGATTGATAAAGCAAGTTTCGCCCATACCGCCCATCGCAGCGGTTTTTAGAAGCGGCTTTTTATCGGCGCTAAGCGTATCTTGCACAATATTGTGAGTCACACCAATGCAAGCGTTCACCGCCGCTTGCGCAGTCGCAGCATCCACGCCTTGAGCACCAAATTGGCAGCCTTCGCCCCCTGCGCTATAGCAAGAGAACGCCGGATGCAAAGAAGCATCGGTATCATAAATAATCGCGGCGAGTTTGTAGCTGCAGTTTCCATCTACTGCGGGGTCAGTAATCGAGAAGCCTTTATCCGCTTCGTTCATCGTTTCAGACCACATTCCCGCATCCGAAACAAAATAAAGACTATTGGAATTAAATGAAGTGAAAATATCGTTCATCGGAATCGGAGTCGGAGCAGATCCTGCGCCGTCAAAGCCATCCCAACCGATAATTTCTTCGCGTTCCGAGTCCGAATCGCGGTAAATCGTCACCGCAGACGGAGGAGTTTCATTAAACCAAATGTAATAGAACCAACCGCAGCGATCCGGATCTGTCTTCATCGCAACGCCGGTCACACCGCCATCGGTACTGAGCATCGGAACCGAGCTATTCCAAATCGATTCTTCGGGAGGAAGGAAGTAGAAATACTTTGCGTTAGGAGGATCCGTAGAAATGGCGGTTTTGCCAGCGGTCGTCGGATCTTCGTAAATATAAAGGGTGGATGCCGTACCGAAGTCACTGCAAGTAAACTTATCGCCCTGGTCCCAGCCAGTTTCGTTGTACACGCTTTTTGTAATGCCGTAGTCATTCCAGCCGCCTTCCGATGCGGCAAAGAAGAAGTTATCGGCATACTGAGAACCATATTCCAAAGTATTGATCACATACCAGCCGTCGGAAAGAGATGTAGACGGCAACAAATTAAATGCCCCATCTACCACCAAATACATGGAATTCCAACCACCTGGATTCGCTACATAGATCGTTCCCGAGCAACTGAGCGCCCAAGACGAACCCATTCCAAATAGGAGAGCAAAGCCAAATACAAGCTTTGCAAGCCAGTTTGTGACGTTTTTAGCTTTTTTCATAGTTTCTCCAAAACCAATCGCAGCATCCCAACCACGAGAGTTGCATATGACGACCCAAGAACGGCTTAGCTAAAAGTCGTTCTCATTCGCTTGAAAACTATCCTTTTTTACGAAAAAAGGGTAGTTTTTTCTCTATTTCTCTAAAATTTTACGATTCTGAGTGATAAAAAACGCATTTTTTTGAAATTTAAGCAATTCAAAAGTAGAGAAACAGCACAAAATATTTGAGAATTCTAACTGATTGTGAAAATTTGCCGCAATTCATCGTCGGAAAGTTTTGTAATCCAACTTTCGCCGGTGGCGACCGTCATCTCGGAAATTTTCTTTTTGCTTTCGATAATCGCGTTGATTTTTTCTTCGAAAGTGTCTTTTGTGATTAAACGGTGCACGACGACGCGGCGATTTTGTCCAATTCGATAGGCGCGGTCCGTCGCCTGCGCTTCGACAGCGGGATTCCACCACAAATCGTAATGAATCACTTGTGAAGCACACGTTAAATTGAGACCGGTTCCGCCCGCTTTGAGCGATAAAATTAAAATGCGTTTTTCGGGCAACGATTCAAATTCGGCGATGACTTTTTCGCGGGCAGAAACCGAAAGAGCGCCGTGATAAAAAAGCGCTTCGGTTTTTAATTTTTTCTTCAAGACTTTTTGCAAAATTTCGCCCATTTCTGTAAATTGCGTAAACACGAGAACTTTTTCATCGGTATCTAAAATAGCTTCGACGATATCCAAGAATAATTCCATTTTTCCCGAAAGCGAAGTGTCGAAATTGCCGTCTTTTAAATATTGCGCGGGATGATTGCAAATCTGTTTTAAGGCGATGATGAGTTTTAAAACTTCTGCGCTGCGCTCAAATTTTTCTTCGGGATTTTCTAGTTCAAAATTTTCAATATTCGTCATGTAACTGTTAAATGTCGCCTGATATAATTTTTCTTGTTCTGGAGAAAGTGTTGCCCATTCATCTTGTTCCAATTTTTCGGGCAAGTCGGCGATAATGTTTTTGTCGGTTTTAACGCGGCGAAGTAAAAAAGGCGCAGTGATTTTTTTGAACAGTTCAGCGCGGTGTTTGTTGTTGCGTTCTTGAATCGGAAATTCAAATTCGGTATGAAAACTTTTTGCGCTACCCAAAAAGCCGCGATTGCAAAAATCCATGATGCTCCAAAATTCGAGCAGACGATTTTCGACGGGAGTTCCGCTCATCGCAATTTTCACGCGAGCCGATAGAGCGCGCACCGCACGACTTTGCGATGTTCCCGCATTCTTGATATTTTGCGCTTCATCGATGACAGCGAGCTGCCAACGTATTTTCGAAAGTTCTTCTTTATCCGAACGGAAAACGCCGTAAGTGGTGATGATGACATCAACCGTAGAAAGTTCTAATTGACGATTCGCACCGTGGTAAATTTTCACTCGAATTTGCGGGGCAAATTTTGCCGTTTCTCGTTTCCAGTTTTGCAAAAGTCCTGTGGGAACGATGACGAGTGCTTTCATCTCGTCAAAGGCGCCATCGTTTTTCATTTGCTGCAAAAGCGTAATCACTTGCAGCGTTTTTCCAAGTCCCATGTCGTCGGCGATGACACTTCCGAATCCGAGTTTTGCATTGCCGAGCATCCACGCAAATCCGCGTTTTTGATACGGGCGAAGTTCTGCTTGAATTTGCGGCGGCACCGGAACGTCGCATTCGTTTTCCGCTTTTAATTTGTGAATTTCTTCGAGGGCTTCGGGCGCAATGTCAACGGTTAATCCTTCAAATTCTCCGGCGAGGGCAATTTGCAAAACTTTAAACGCCGGCATTTTAAATCGGTCGCGCAAACCATCTTGGATTCGCTTTGCATCGCTTTCGAGGACATAAAAATATTGGCCATCGAGATACAGCAAATTTTTGGATTCTTTATACATTTCCAAAAATTCTTTGCCGCCGATAATTTTATCGCCGACTTGAAGAATCCAATTCATCTGCAGCAAATTTTCGAGGCGAGCAAATCCTGCTTGCATTTTTTCTTCGGAGCGCACGATCTGCGGCTGCGGAATTCCACGAATGACATGTTCAATTCCCGCGGGCAAATTCATCGCCACGCCAAGCGCACGAAATAGCGGCACCGATTCATTTAAAAAGCGGATGAGAGAACTTTCATAAAGATGAATGTTGTCCGTTGCTTTTCCCGAAACATACGCATCGTAATCGGGGAGATATTGCTGCAGCGGCTGCGTGCTGAGCAAAACTTGATTGCGTTTTTCACTCGGAAAATTTCGCGTCCACAATTTTGAATACGGATTCACTTCGCCGGTTTCTTGTTCGATAAAATCCAAATCGACGTCGACTTTTCCAAAGCCCGCATCGACACCGTTAATCACCGGCAAATAAGAGGCGTTTGAAATTTCATAACCCGCGAGCCATTTTTCTAATTCGCCATCGCGCAAAATTCCATTTGAATCCAAAGTGATGCCGCGGAAAAATGCATACAAACGATCATCGCAAAATCGCTTATCTTTTTCGACGCGCATATACGACGAAAGAATTGCGATGACGAGCATTTCCGCCGAATTTTTCGTCATTTCCTTTGGCGATTCGAGCATGCTGCGGACAAATTTTGCGGGCAATTTTTTTTGCAACTGCGCAATCGCATTTTTTACTTCGGGAATTGACTGAAGCGGCAACCAAAAAATCTGCGCCATTTTCGAATCGACAAGAAAAAGCTTCGGATAAACGGCGCCGCGTTTTAAAATTTCTAAAGCTGTTTTTCGTGCACAATCGAGGAGCCGTGCGGATGCATCCGCCTTTTGCATTCCCGTCGGACCTTCAACAGAAAGCGCGTCCAACACATACGAAAGCGGAACATTTCCAAATGTCCACTGTGAACTTCCGAGATAGCGCACTTGCCCCGGGCGCGTTAAATCGACAGATTCATCGGGATAGCGTTCAAAATTTTGCGAAAAAATTTTCGTTAATGTTTCGCGATAATTAGTAACAAAGTCAGCGTTAAAGCGGGAATTTGGCGCAACCGCATAAAGAATTGCCGAACGCACATCGACGATATTCGCCGGTTCGTATTCGGAGTTTTCATTCCCCGTCGTCGGTTCAAACGGCACCTTGATAAATTTGTCGGCGAAGGTGGGAAGCTTTGCTGATTTTACAACCAACGGTAAATCTTCTTGCCATTTTGCTTGGCCGCACTGTTCAGCGATAAGCGATAAATCGAGTCCGCGTTGCGAAAAGAGAAGCTGCGGATCGCGATCTATTTTTTTTCCTAAGCCGTAAATGGCTGCGTAAATATGCGTGCACAAGCCTTGCATGCCGCAAGTGCACATCGCCGAAAATTTCACGCCGGGACCTGGGAAAAGGCGCACGTCCGATTGTTCAATCAGCGGTAAAATTTCGGAAGTTAAAATTTTCGAAGAAAAATTTCCAATAAACTGCGGATTCTTTTTGAAAATTTCCAGAATTTTATTTTCTTCGGTTTCTGTAAATCGCGATAAACGAAAGATGACTTTTTGCGTTTTCCAAGAACCATCGACGACTTTAACTTCACCAGAACGACCCGATAATTTAATTTCCGTTGCCGTCGCTTCGGAATGCGAATACGAAGAATAAAACTTCTTCATCGAAGTTCGCCATTTATCGCCCCAAAGTGTTGGTTTTGGATCTACTGCCATCGCCCCAAAAATAGAAAAGAAGTGCGTTTGAAACACACTTCTTTTTCATGAAAAATCCCCGCACTAAGACGGGGAAATTGAATTAGGCTTTTGCACTGCGCTTCGCTTTAATCACAGCGGCTTGCTTTTTAACTTTCGAGAAGATTGCGTTCGGAAGCCAGAAGAAAGTCGGGACTAAGTACATCGTGAGAATTGCCGAGATCAAAAGACCGCCGACGCTCGCGATACCCATCGGCTGAGTCGATGTTGCAATATCACCACCGATACCGAAGGCAAGAGGAAGCTGAGCAATAATCGATGCAGCAGAAGCGAGCATAATCGGTTGGAATTTATCTTTGCCCGCCGTTAAAATTGCAGAGCGACGGCCCATTCCATTATGGCGCATATTGACGTTTGCTGCATCCAGTAAAAGAATTGCGTTGTTCACCACCACACCGATAAGCATCACGATTGCCATGAATGCCACGAGGGAAAGCGGACGCCCTGTAAAGATCAAGGCGAGAATCACGCCGATTGCACCCATCGGGATGGTCGTAAGAATCACGAACGGCTGAGCGAAAGATTCGAGCAATGCGACGAGCAAGATGTAGGTCAAGAGAATTGCCATAACAATGGCGACCGAGAATTCTTGCACCATGTCGTCTTGCATGTCTGCGTTACCGCCGAAACCGAGTTCAACACCTTCCGGAAGACCCCAATTCTTGGAATCCGCGGTAATCTGGCTCATGACTTGACCCGTAGTAAAGCCCGGTTGCAAGTTCATCGAAATTTCGATCATACGCATCTTGCGTTTACGTAAAATCTGCGTTGCCGCTTGCGAGTTTTCGACATTGAAGAGTGCGCTCATCGGGACGTAACCCTTCGAAGTAAGAATCGGAAGGTCCAAAATGTCTTGACGATTCTTACGGTCGCTTTCGCGGAGACGCAAGTTAATATCGTATTCTTCACCGTCTTCGGTATATTGGTTCACATTAAAACCACTGACGTAGATGTAAGCCGCATTGGCAGCGCCTTGCACCGTCACACCGTAATCTGCCAAAGCACGACGATTCGGGATGAACGAAATTTCCGGTTTCCCCGCTTCGTGCGAAGATTTCACTTCGGTGACACCTTTAATTTGCGTCACATAATGTTTCGCAATTTCAGCAGCGCGAATCACCGAGTCCGCATTCAAAGAACGCACTTCCAAAACGACGTCGCCCGATTCGCCACCGCCCATTTCCGTAGTACTTGAACTCTTCAAACTAATGTAAGCATCCGGAATATCCGAGAGAACAAAACGCAAAGAGTCAATCACCTCATCGGTATTGCGAGTACGACCATCTTTCTTGTCGATAAGAGTGATACGCATCGTCGCTTCGTTCACCGAAGTCAAACCACCTTCACCACCAACGGTAACAAAGTAACGCTTGAGTTCTGGAATTCCTTTAATGCGGCTTTCCACGATTTGGACAACACTGTCGGTTGCTTCCACATTGGTACCCGCGGGCATTTCAATCGTCACCTTGATAACGCCTTCATCGCTCTGCGGCATCAGTTCCACAGACATGAATTTCGTGACCAACATAAATGTGCCGTAGATAAGTCCAACCAACACAATGATTTGGAAAAGCACACCCGGAATCGAAAGGGCGAAAGACAAAGTCTTCAAATAAATGGCGCGGAAGAAGTTAATAATCTTCGGGAAGATACCGAGCACACGATCGAGAATCGAAGGCTTCGTTTCCATAATCGTTCCGTCAGCATTTTTCTTCTTGCCTTTGAAGAGGTAAGCCGCCATAAGCGGGGTCAAAGTAAACGTTAAGAGGAGCGAAACGACCGTCGCAAAAACCATCGTCAAGCCGTAATATCTAAAGAACGAACCCATGACGGATTTCATGAAGGCGATAGGCACGAACACGCAAACGTTTGTTAACGTCGAAGCCATAATAGCGACCATGATTTCCGAAGTTCCCTTGTAGGCAGCTTCTTTCGGATCTAGACCTGTTTCCAGTTTTGCAGAAATATTTTCCAAAACGACGATGGAGTTCGTCACCAAAAGACCGACCGCACTCGAAAGCGCCATTAAAGTCATCAAGTTAATCGAGAAACCTGCGAAGTACATGAGCGTGAACGCACCGATCACCGAAATCGGCATCGTCACAGCGGCGATGAACATCGTACTGAATTTACCGAGGAAGAGAAGCAAAATGATAGCCGTTAAAACAATAGCGATCATAATGTTCGAAATCACGTTATCCAAAGATTCTTGGACTTTTTCTGCTTGGTTATACACCAAGTTCAGCTTAAAGCCTTCGGGAAGGGTTGCGTTGATTTTATCGACTCTCTTGATGACCGCATTTGCCACAGCCACCACGCTCGCTTCGGTTCTCTTCTTGATGTCGAAACCGATGGAACTTTGGCCGTTATAACGCGAGTAAGAAGTAATATCTGCAATCGAGTCTTTCACATCAGCGATATCCGAAAGACGAATCATTCCGTTCGCCGTCGGGATTTCCATGTTGCGAATTTCATCAATTGTTGCGAACTTACCTTTCGTACGCGAACTCGTATTCTTACGAAGACCGCGAATATCACCGCTCGGGTAGTTCAAGTTTGCACCTTGAAGAACTCCCATCACCGTGACCGGATCCACTTTGCGAGAAAGCATATCTTCTTTGCGGAGTTCCACGTTAATCTGACGCGTGGTACCACCGAAAAGGTCAACGCTTGCAACGCCCGGAGTCGCAGTCACAATCGGCTTCAATTCATCATCAGCCTTTTGACGTAATTCCGAAGAAGAAATCGGGCCGGTAAACGCAAAGCTCACGATTGCATCCCCGTTAATGTCCACCTTCGAAATAATCGGGCTTTCCACAGCATCCGGGAAGTCTGCAGCCGCTTGCGAAATCTTATCGCGCACGTCCGAAGCAGCCACGTCAACGTCAGTTCCCATTTCAAAGAAGATGACGAAAACGGCGTAGTGTTCCAGAGCGATGGCTTTCACATAGTCGATACCATCGATCAATTCCACTTGGTCTTCGACCGGCTTAATCACGGTCGTTTCCAATTCGTCCGGACTTGCACCCGTGTACTTCACCGTGGCAGTAACCACCGGCACTTCAAAGTTCGGGAGCATGTTGACCGGCATCATACTATAGGTATAAATACCGAAGACGACCACGGTCAAAATAACCATCAACATGGTTATCGGTTTATAAATACTTGCCTTGATCATGCAAAAATCTCCTGGTTTCGGTTATTCCATAATCAGGACTTTGTCGCCATCATTCAACTTAGAATGACCTTCATAAATCACTTGGTCGCCAAGTTCAATTCCCGAAAGAACCTGCGTCGTATTGTTGCCCACAACGCCGAGACGGATGAGTTTACGCTTTGCATTGCCGTCTTTGTCAACGGTCCAAGCAAAGTTCACACCGTTATTGTAAACAACTGCGTCGTTCGGAATGCTTACGCCCTTGACCGTGCGCGTATGAATGCTTGCGGTAAGGAACATACCCGGGAGAAGTTTACGGCCTTTGTTTGCAAAGGTAATTTCAACCGGGAAGAAACGCGTTTCGGCATCAGCAGCGAGCGGAACCATCGAAACTTTACCCTTGAAAATTTCGCCGTTCAAATTGATTGTCGCTTCTGCGCCTTTTTTAAAGTAACCGATATCTTGAGTCAACACATCGAGCTTCATAATCACTTTGTCGAGCTTTGCAATGGTGAACATCACCGAGCCGACATTTGCGACTTCGCCCACTTTGTAGCGGACATCCGTCACCGTTCCCGCAGCCGGAGCGAGGACGAGAGTTGCACGGCGAGCTTGTTCAAGTTGCATTTTCGCAACATCGAGCTGCGTCTGCGTATTATCGATTTCTTGTTGCGAAATACCGCCCTTCGCCTGCACTTCTTTCATACGGGCGAGGGATTTTTCTTGAAGCTTCACTTGCGCTTCGGCTTGTTGATAAGCAGAGTTATCGCCGGTGAAGACAAATTCTGCGAGAACTTGATCTTTCGAAACATTCGAACCGACTTGCACATTGATTTTAGAAATCGGGTCGCTGAGTTTTGCAATCGCATCCGTCTGCTGAGAACCTTCAATCGTTCCGTTAAATTCGCGGTAATCGTTGAGCTTTTCGTCTTTTGCGGTGACAATGCGAACAGGCTTGCCTTTTTGCGCCTGAATTTCTTCCATCGTCGGAGCGGCTTGTTTAGCTTCTTCCTGTTCTCCGCAAGCGGCGAGGAGCATGGCGAGTGCGAAAACGGCAATCAGTTTGGTGTTAAATGTTTGCTTCATACGGTTCCTCTCTTAATATTCTCCGGTGGCTTTGAGCATTGCGTTATAGGCCTTATTCCAATCAACGATCGCAGAAAGATAATCCAAGCGAGCGTTTTTCAGGCTCATGTTCGCATCCAAAAAGTTAAGCTGAGTTTCGCGGCCAGCTTTATACGCCGCTTCGGTCATGTCCAAATTCTTTTGCGCGAGTTCTACGCGACGTTGCTGAATTTCAATTTGATTTTCAGCATCTTCCAAAGTATTCTTCGCCGATTCCATTTCCAGTTGGATGCCGCGGTCGGCGTTTTCACGCTGAATTTGCGTTTTGCGCAAAGTCGTCTTCGCTTGCACAACCGCTTCGCGGGTCTTCATCCCATTGAAAAGGTTCATCGAGAAATTCAAATAGATTCTCTTCGAAATGTTATCGTCCCAATCCGGAGCCGACCATTTGAAGAAATCGTTATTGCCATCTTGATAAGTAATAGAACCGCCGAGAACGAGAGTCGGCTTGTAATCGCCCGCTTCGATGTCGATGTTATTTTCGTACATTTTGACGCTTTCATCGAGTTGCGCGAGTTCTTTGCGGCGCTTGCGCACATTTTCCATCACCGTATCTGGAGCAGCGTAACCGTTTTTCGGATCGCGAAGGTCGCCGTTAAATTCGGCTTCGGCATCCCACGGAAGACCCATGGTATTCAAAAGTGAATTGCGCGCGATGATGCGGTTCTTTTGCGTCTTTTGCAAATTCGTTTGGAGTTCATCCATCGAGATTTGCACGCGGATGAGATCCAATTCGGTAGCAAGACCGCTCTGCACTGCCTGCGTCACATAGTCCAAGTTTTCTTGGAGCTGATCGATTGTCGATTGCAGAATCACGATTGCCGAATCCAAATAAATGAGTTCGTCAAAAGCGACTTCGACATTGTAACGCACATCTTGCTTCGCCGTTTCCAAGCTGAGTTCGCTCACGCGGCGGTAAGATTTTGCAATTTCGGTACCGGTCGAAACTTTACCTTGCGCGTAAAGCACTTGGGTCGCAGTAATGCCGATTTGCGTTCCCCAGCGGTAACCGCCCATCTTCGCCATCGCGTAATTGTAATTGTCAAAAACGCCGGCGAGCATTTCTTCGTTTTTGGTGGCGGCGTCATCGAGCATATCGCTAATTGCGGAATTCTTTTTTACATCTCCAACGCCGAATGTGCGCGTGTATGTGGCGCTAAGGTCGACAGTCGGAAGAGCACTTCCGTAAGCAGAAGTCACCTGAGACTCTGCAGACGCCAAATCCTGCTCGGCAGATTTAATGTCAGGAGAATTTTCCAAAGCGATCCGGACGGCATCGTCACGCGTATAAGCAGACTTTGCAAACGCAGGCATCGCAAGGATAGCGCTTGAAAGGATGAGTAATTTTACGGTTCGATTCATTCGTTTTCTTTGTGTTTAGGGTTTTCCATTTTATAGCGCTGCCAAATTAGAAAAAATTTGATTACAAAAAAGGGTACATTTGCCTATTTGCAGACTGGTATGACGAAAAGCAAAAAAGTATGGATAAGCGGAATTGACGGATTAAATAAATCATCATTCAATTTAATACTTTGTGCGCACGCTCACATTCCTTGCTTCCGCAAAAAACAAGTCTGCAAATCTTCACCACCGAGAACGCAAAAGCCGCGCTTCGCGCGGCTTTCTGCAGTTAATTTTCCGACTTCTGAAATTCCTTTTTCGAATCCCATTCATCCGGTTCAAATGTTTTCTCTTTAATCTCTTGTTCGAGCGCCTTTCCGCGGGAACAAAGCAAGAAGCCGAGAATTAACGCATCTTGAATAGCGAACATCAAAGCGATTTTATACGGAAGACCGAATCCGAGAGGAGCGCCTTTCAAATTTTCCGGACTCACCCAGAAGATGTATGCGCAAACAATAAATGTCATAAAGAGACACGGCACAAGAGCAATCCAGAAATTTTTCTTCTTCGCACGCAAGTAAACGACCGTCACGCAAAGGCTGCAGACCGCCATCACCTGATTCGACCAGCTGAAATAATTCCACAAAATGTTAAATCCATCTTTATTCAAATTGCTCCAGAAAATGAGAATTGCGCAAATCGCAAAAATCGGAATCGTCAAAAGCAAACGATTTTTTGCACTCGTCTGATCGATGTTGCAAAGTTCGGCAATCGTCAAACGAAGACTGCGAAGACTGGTGTCACCGCTCGTAATCGCAAGAATAATCACGCCCACCACCACAAGAATCGAAATCGGCGCAAACGGAAGAACCGTCGAAACGAGCTCGCTCAAAACGCGAACTCCCGAAGCACCGCTCAAAAGTTCCGGCATCTTGTGATAAATAAACATACCGCCCGCAGCCCAAATCATTCCGATTAAACCTTCGATAATCATCATCCCGTAAAATGTTTGACGGCCCGTGCGTTCCGTGCGTTCGGTCCGCGCGACAATCGGGCTCTGCGTGCTATGGAAACCGCTGATAATCCCGCAAGCAATCGTCACAAAAAGCATCGGAATAATCGGCTGACCCGCAGGATGCTTGTGGAAGTTTCCTGCGAAATCGCTAAAACTAAATTCATCCAAAACGCTGAGCTCGGGAGCAATGCCCACGAAAATTCCAATCGAAGCGAGAATTAAAAGTCCGCCGAAAATCGGATAAATGCGCCCGATAATTTTATCGATTGGGAAGAATGTACTCGCAAAATAATAAGCGAAAATCAAAGCGACTGCGACCCAGAAAATCGTCGGCGATGTATTGCCTTCGCCCACGAAAATCGGCGTATTGATAAGACCAGCCGGCGTATTCGTGAAAACAGCGCCCACAAAAATAAGAGCGACCGAGATAAGAATCATCACGAGTTTCGCTGGAACGCGTCCGAGGAATTTATGCGCTAACGCAGGCACGTTCATACCGTCGTTTCGAATGCTCACCATGCCCGAAAAATAATCGTGCACAGCACCGCCAAAAACATTTCCAATCGGAAGTAAAATGAAAACGATTGCGCCGAATTTAATGCCGAGAATCACCCCGATCACAGGGCCGATGCCCGCAATATTTAAAAGCTGTACGAGCATATTTTTCCAGTGAGGTAAAAGCATCCGGTCAACGCCATCGGGATGCTTTACCGCAGGCGTTTGCCTATCGTCTGGATGAAAAACATGCTCCACAAATTTTCCGTAAGTAAAATAGCCGCCGATTAAAATTGCGACACCGATAAGGAATGTAATCATTTTCTTTCCTAGCTTGCTTGGGGGCCGATTCCCCGAAAAGCGTCCCAAAAATAGCAAAACAAAAGTGCCGTTATGAAAACGGCACAGAACTTATTCTCCATAAAAATGCGTTAACGAGAATTTCGTTTTTTCTCAATTTCCGCTTTGGCTTTTTGCACCTTGTTCAAAAATTCGGGTTCCGCACAAAGACGTGCGAAAATAGCGCTTGCGATAGCGCGGGCGGCATCGACATCGCTTTGATAATGAAATCCTGCGATGACACGACTTTGCCCAATATCATAACCGAGTTTTAATATTTCATTTTGATGCGCGGGATCGAGAAGCACAAAGACAAGGGAAACGAGCCAAGCCTGCGTTGAATGCGCCGAAGGATACGAAGTAAAATTCGTCGGCGATTCCTCTTCGGGAACTAATGTCGGTTCTTTGAAATCTTGATAAGGACGATGACGCGCAAATTTTTCTTTCGCCGCTTTCGTCACCGGTTTCGATTGTTTCAAAACGCTGCGGATAAGCACTGCGGTTTCTGGAAAATCTTTTTCATTCAAAGAAAGCCCGATGACATCGCCGTAAAAACGCAACATCGCTTTGAGTTTATTCTGCGCAAAAAGAATCGCCGAATCGCCTTTCGTCTGCCGTAACGATTTCCCGTATAAATAATACAAGCTATCTGCAGAATAGCCCAAGCTCCCCGGATACGCAGGCGCCGGCATAAATTCTTTGACGACCGGCAATTTTTCGGGAGAAACAAATTCCACTTTTTCTTTGGCAAAGGAAAAAGCGACAAGACAAGAAAGACAGAGAAGAAGTTTTTTCATCGAAACTCAAAATAACAAAAAATGAGAACTTAGAGCTGAGAAACTCTAAGCTCTAAAATCTAAGTTCTAAGATCTTGCATTACCGCGTAGTTTCAATGCACAATTAACAATTATAGCAAGGTGAGAATCGCAAAAATGAGCTTGCTCATTTTTATGACCGAGCCGCAGCGTAATGGGCGTAAGCCAATGCACAATGTACAATTGAGAATTAGGCGCGCCTTTGGCGCGCTTGTTATAAATAGCAGCGAAGCTGCCTAACTTTTATCAATTATGCATTATTAGCCAATGCACAGGAAATAATGGCGGCGAAGCCGTGCGGGGTTTTGAGAACTTAGAGCTGAGAACTTTGAACTTAGAAATTCTAAGCTCTAAAATCTAAGTTCTAAGATCTTGCATTTCCCCGCGCGAAGCGCCTAACTCTCTAATTATGCATTGTTAATTATCCATTATAAATTGAATCCACGCGGGCTTTCCCTTCGGACGCAAACCTCATTTTCGTGCAATGCTGCATGGACACTTCAAATGCCTTTTGAACTCTTCGTACAATGCTGCATAGACACTTCAAATGGCTTTTGAATACTTCCTGCACCGCTGCATAAGCGATGCAATCAAAATTTTACAGTATTTCTGTAACTGAATCATAAATTTTGACCTATTTTACCCTTGTGTGGTCATTTTGGGAATAAATGTTTCAATTCACAAACACTCGATGGAGGTTCACATGAGTCAGATTCGGTCATTTACTTTGACCAATGTCAACAACGCAGCACATTTTTTGTTTATGAAGGATTTTTGGGAACGTGCTTTCGCCGACGAAAACATCCAAAATTCTTTCCCCGCACAAGTAAAAGCTTTGCAAATCGCCGTTAAACAAGAGTGCGAATGCTCATCCATTTCAAAAAAAGCTTAGCTACCGATGAAATTTCCAAAGCAGATGCTCTTCGCGATAAAATTTATGCCGGCTATAAAAAAGCGGTCCAAGCCTATTTAACTCTCCCTTTAAAAGACTACACAGAAGCTGCCGTTATTTTAAATCAGCATATCATTGATTATAAAATCTGCGGGCGCGATCAACTCAATAAAGAAACAGGCGCATTACTGGGGTTTATCAAAGATTTAGAAACCGTGCATCAATCTCTTGTCAATAAACTCCACTTAAATATTTTTGTGGAACAATTAAAGCTTGCAAACGATACAGTGAATAAACACACCAATATTCGCACCAACGAACGCTCTGCAAAAATCGCTGACGCGATGAAACAAGCCCGCATCGCTTGCGAGGTTCTGTCAAATAAACGGTGACATTTAGTTTTTGTTAGCTAAAAAAAGAGCTTTGAAATTTCAAAATTGAAGAAGCGAAAAGCAAAATCAAAGCGATGTTTTTTCAACTCGATTTT
>NZ_QGHD01000021.1 GCF_003148885.1 Hallerella porci
CTTTGATTTTGCTTTTCGCTTCTTCAATTTTGAAATTTCAAAGCTCTTTTTTTAGCTAACAAAAACTAAATGACACAGTTTATTTGACAGAACCTTCAAGAGGGCCATGAGGCGTTTTTTTGTCCTGTTGGAATGGCTGTACTGTTGCTTCCTTTGCCGGGAAGGGGTGAATAAAAACGGCGAACCTCCTTATCCTGCGCTCGCGAAGTGACTTTTTAAGGGTCAACTAATTAGATGTGATTAAAGATAACGGTAGGGAAGGGAGTAGAATAGCAAAAAGATTAAATGTTATAAATTTTTAAAGCCCTCATAATCACTGAAACCAAGCATATAAATTGCCATTGCAATTGATAAATCTGGGTTACCAAAATTCTTTTTTTCTGATAAAACTCGGAGTTCTTCGATTACAGTGTCGTGTGGTACAAGAGAATTATCGAGCTCTTGAACTGCGGAATTTATAACCGAAGGTAATATCATGCACAATTGATAAAAAGCGTCTTTTTGCCCCGTAATCATAGCATAAAATTGGTCAAGACTTACTCTACGAATGAGCTTGTGTCCAACTTTCTTTTTATCAACAGATGTTTCCCACTTAATATTTTGTGAATGTTGGGCAATCGCTTCAACTAAAAAGCAGGCACAATCGTCATTATCTAAAATTTGAGATTGCATTTTAATAAATGTTTTTCCTGCCGATGCTGAATTCATTGTGTTATGTTTATTTTTCATTTCAACATAAATTGTGTGAACAACGCCAGCATTTGGAATTTCAATTCCATTTGGATTTTCATAAATAACATCCCAGCCGCCTTCTTCACCATTTTGTGGAACTCGGCAATTTTTTATATATTGGAAAATCCTTTGATGGAAATATCCAATATCATTGTTATTTGATTTATCTCGTTGTCTAAAAATTTCATTATTGATAATTTCAGCCCACGACATTTGATAAACTGATTTGTCAAAAATCAATTTGATAGGGTCAACAATATTTTTATTAAATCGCTTTAAATTAAATGATTCAAGTTTCTCACCATATTTTTTTATGGTTTCGACAACATGTTTTTTAAAGTCATTTTCTGAAATAAAATTAAGATTCCACATTATAATTCCTCCAATGTTTCTTTTATTTTTTTGGCGATGTCGTATGCTAAATTTACAGGTACAGCATTCCCAACTTGTTTGTATTGCTGTCCTACGCTTCCACAAAATTTCCAATTATCAGGAAAACTTTGGCATCTTGCATTTTCACGAATAGTAAATGGTCTTGCCTCTAATGGGTGGCAGCGATCTGTTTGCTTTTGACTTGGGGAAGTTAAAACCGTTAAAGAAGGCTCATCAAGGCTCAATCTTCTTAAAATTCCAGTTCTCCCGCCTTCCATATTCCAGCAACTTTTCATATATTCTTTCGCAATATCTTCTGGAATATCACGCCAATAACCACCAGGAGGAACCATTTCAAAAATTTTTTTCTTATAAGCAGAATAAGGTGTTCCTTCACTTTTCGGGCAATCTAAGAGAATATCTCTTAGAACAGGTTTATACTTATGTGGAGTTGGAAATTCAAAATGAGTCTTTTCAATCAAATCATTTCTAATTCCAATTGTAATAAGACGTTCTCTCTTTTGCGCAACACCATAATCCCAAGCATTTAAAACCTGTTTTTGAATTTTATATCCGCAAGTTTCAAAAATTTCTAGAATCGTTTTATACGTGCGCCCTTTATCATGGCTTAATAAGCCTTTTACATTTTCAAATAAAAACATTTTAGGCTGCAACTGTTCCAAAAATTTTGCATAATGATAAAAGAGAGTTCCACGAGCATCTTCTAAGCCTAAACGTTTTCCGGCGTAAGAAAAACTTTGGCAAGGTGCTCCACCGGAAAGTAAATCTAATTCACCTCTTTTTATTCCAAAATATTCCTGTAAATTAAGGCAAGAAATATTTTTTACATCATCATGAATAACTCTCCAATTTGGACGGTTCTTTTTTAGTGTGTCTGATGCATCTTTATCAAACTCAACAAGACCTAATGCATTAAATCCTGCTTTTTCAATTCCTAAAGCTAATCCTCCTGCGCCAGCAAAAAGCTCAATGCAGGAAAATTTTTTTTGCAATTTATGCGTATCTTTCGTAGTTTTAATTAGCGAAAGAGAATTTGCTGATAAATTTTTATTCATGGAACTTATAACAGAAACATTTGCTGTTTCTTGCAACTTTGAAATTTTTGTATGATGAGATGTTACTGTAGTCACATAACCTCCATATATGTATAAAATAGAAAAGTTTAATTCTAGTGTCTAAATAGTATTTTGGCAAAATTTCAAAATATTTTCGCATTCGTCAATGTTTGGAGTTCTTCAATCGCTTTGACATCGGTTGCGCCCATGTACGAAGTTGTGATAATGCGAAGTTCTCCGCCGTGGTCGCAGAATTCTTTGAGTTCATCGATGAAAAGGCGAAGGCCGCTCCATTTGATAAAAGAAACGAGTATGTCAATTTTATCGGCGGAAGCGATTTCTTTTTTTAGTTCGCTGAACATTTGCGGCTCGTGCAGAGCGCCTGTGAAAAGGGAACTTTGCGCGACAGAAGTTTCGGGGCGAATTAAATCTTTCGCTTTTTTCCCGGCGGCAAGTTTCGGGTCGTTTTCTTTTAAAACCGCTAAAAGTTGTTCTGCTTTGGATTCGATTTCAAGGGAACTGGATTTGTCGGCGGAATTTTTGAGTAGCGCAATAATTTGATTCGAAAGCTCGATTTGCGCTTTTAATTTTTCTTCGTCTTTATTCTTTTCGGCGACGACGTTTAACGCTTTTTCTACGGCTTCTGCCAAATATTGCGCCAAAATTTTTGAGGCTTCTGCTTTGTCGATGGGCTTTACGTATTTTCTTGCTTCCGAAATTTTCCCCAATTCTTCGCTCAATTTTTTATTGACGACTTGTTCGTAAAGGCCTGCTTGCAGCATAAAAATTCCTCATCTAAAAACATGATTCAAAAGATATAATAAATTCTTGGCAGAATTTGACAAAAACACTTTTCGCTTCAATTTGAAAATGGATTTCTCGTTTTTCGCTTGGGAAAATTTACTTGTTCCTATTTTCTTCAAGCTGTTCTAAAATTTTATAAACCGCTGACGATGGGTTTGCTCCTTCGGTTAAAATTTTTGCACGAGTTAAGGCTTCAAATTTTTTGTCCCACAAATATTTCTTTTGCGTTTCTGTAAGATTTGGCTTTTTATAATTTTGCCAAACATTTCCCATTTTTGTTAATTCATCGATGCACTTATTTGTCTGAATAAAACGGCTCTGTCAAGTCATTTTATACGGTTCCGTTGTTATAGCAAAAAATGTCGGTTTCGTAAGCCCCTCCGAAGCTGTTTATTCACTACAGAATTGCAGAATTTAGGCTATTTTGGCCATTTTTGGTTTCCGCAGCGTTTCCGTAATCATACAGTTTGGTGTGACAGAGCCGAGGTCAAAACCGCAGCAGAACCGCAGTTTTTCGGAAATAACCACGCAGCTATATAAAAAGGCTTGACAGAGCCAATAAAACTGCTTTGATTTTTACAATGCAGTAAAAACCATAACTCAATACAAGGATTACTACAAAGGAATGTCGCTTTACAATTTTTCAATTTTTGGTTGATTGCAACAACATCTAAATCATACAGCAAAAATGTTTTTACGCAATCTCGGGAGGAAATTTTTAATTCCTTTTTGCGTGAATCAATTAAATGTTGTGAAATGCGAGCGCCTTCTTTTTTGACAATAATTTTAATGGGAGACTTATATTCTCTTCGTAAAAAATCAAGATATTTTTCTTCTGTTTCTCCTTCGCAAAAAACAAGAAACATCGGCTTCATTTTTTTTGCAGGTCTCTCCTCTCTTCTTGTAGTCATTTATTCCCCCAAAAGATTTTTTAATGTTTGAACTGAAGAATCTACATAAGGAACGGCATCAAATCGCCCTTGCAAATATCCTTTTTGCGCATCCATATTTTCTCGAAAATCTTTATAATCATATAAAGAATAAACATCTGTAGCGCCTTCGTTATTTTTATTGACAAAAACAATTTGATCTTTGCGCAGTCGTTTTACATCGATCAAATTTGTATTGTGCGAAGTAAATAAAAATTGAGCTTTTGACGAAGCGTGAATTAAATCAAGAATAAAATCGGCTAAGCGCGTATGCAGGCTTGCATCAAATTCATCGAGCATTAAAGATTTTTGATTTTTTACCACATCGATGAGCCGAATCAATACGGCAAATAATTTTTTTGTTCCGTTCGATTCTTCGGTTTCAATATCAAATGAAATTTTTTCATTAAATTGATGAAATGTTTCAATTTTAATGGAATCGATTTCCGCTTCTTTGAATGCAATTTTCATTTGTTCTTCGATATTTGGGATAGGCATTTTAATTTTCTCATGAGTTAATTTCACATCAGAAATGTCGCTATCGCAAATGGCTAATGCTTTTAAAATAAGTTCTTTATATTTGCTAAATGAATCTTCGACGAGTTTATCGTTTAAAGGAATTAACCCGAGCATCAATGTGTTTAGAAAATAGCGATAAATTTTTTGTGCAAATTCTCTGTTCATGTTATTTGCGCGGCTTAAAAACAGATTGACATTGCTTGTGCTTTCGATAACATCTTTTACCGCAGGAATTGTGACGCTGCCAAAAGAATATTCATTTTTTTCATTTCGCACAAAAATTTTTGCGCGTCGATTATTTGGAAAATAAAACAAGGATTCTGTTAAAATTTGACTGCGATTTAAAGTAAAGGAATATTCGTATTCAATATTTTCACAGACAAAGTCAATGAAAAATGAACTTGGTTTTGAATCAAAATGATCAAATTTAAATGGCATAAAATTGAACATGCCACCTTCATTGTATTGATGAGATTCTAAAATGGTTCTGCAACAAAAATGAATCGCTTTAATAATATTGGATTTTCCCGAAGCATTGGGTCCGAAAAGTCCGATTGTTTTTAGGACTTTTTGATGATTCCATTCGATGACATTATCTTGAAGTTCACGAGATTGTGCAGAATTGATATTTCCTGCTCGAAAGTCTATGCAGATTTTATTTTTGATCGAAAAGAAGTTTTCTAATTCAATTTTTAGAAGCATAAAAGTCTCTTATTTGTAGAATTATTACAAATATACAACTTAAATTGTTGAAATCCAACTTTTGACTCTCATTTTTTTATATTTCCCCCTATGAAAACAATCGAAGTTGTGGCAGGCGTTATTCGTGATGGCGAAAAATTTTTTGCGACTCAGCGCGGTTATGGCGAATTTAAAGATGGCTGGGAATTTCCGGGTGGAAAATTGGAGCCGGGCGAAACGCCAGAAGAAGCTTTAGTGCGTGAATTAAAAGAAGAACTCGCTATCGATATTTTGGTAAAGGATTTTATTTGCACCGTCGAATACGATTATCCGAAATTTCACTTGACGATGCATTGTTTTTATTGCGAAATTCAACGCGGCACGCCGCAATTACTCGAACACGAAAATGCGAAATGGTTAAGTCTTGCCGAACTCAATTCGGTGAATTTTCTCCCGGCAGATGTCGAAGTGGTGAAGAAAATAAAAAGAGAATTTTAGTTTCCTAAAATTCTCTGCGGAAAAATTGGCTTGCGGTTATTTGCGGTAAGCTGCTGCGAATGCTTCTTTCGGATATTTGACGCGCACGTGATAGGTGCCGTCGAGACTTTTCAAAAAGATTTTGGTGAGCTGCGTAACGTCGCGCAAATTGAGACCGCTTTCCGAAAGTTGTCCTTCGTTTAAGCGGGCGGTAATCGTCGTGTTGACGAGTGCGTTGAGCTTTTCACTGTTCGGCTCGGACATGGCGCGGCTCGATGCTTCGATGACATCGGCGAGCATTAAAATCGCCGTTTCTTTGGATTGCGGTTTTGGTCCCGGATAAGTAAAATCTTCTACGCGCGTGGCAGCGTCTTGCTTTAACGCTTCTTGGTAGAAGTATTGAATGATGCTTGTGCCGTGATGTTCCAAAATGCCGTTGATAATCGCAGTCGGAAGTTTGTTTTCTTTCGCGAGTTCTGCACCTTGGGTAACGTGTTTCAAAATAATATCTGCGGATTCGCGCGGCTGAAGATTTTTGTGCGGGTTAATTCCTTGCTTTTGGTTTTCGGTAAAAAATTCGGGGCGCATCGTTTTGCCGATGTCGTGGTAAAGCGCCATCGTGCGAACGAGAAGAGAATTGGCGCCAATTCCGTCGGCGACTTTTTCGGCTAAGTTTGCCACTTGAATCGAATGGTGGAATGTTCCCGGAGCAAGATTGGAAAGTCTCTTGAGAATGGGACGATTAAAGTCCGAAAGTTCCATGAGAGTTAAGTCGGTGGTAATGCCAAAAATGCGTTCGGCAAGGTGAATTAGAAGCACCGAAGAAACCGCGCTCCAAATGACAATGTTGATAACGCCAGCAAGGAAAGTCGGATAAATAATTTCCCAATGGAAACGGTTACGCAAAAGCAGTTGCACCGTAAGCGCAAGCGCAAAGGCGACGATTGCCGCGAGAATGCTCCAAATAAATTGCGAACGATAACGGATGCTGTTTAAATTGTGAATGCCCGCCCAGCTAATTCCAAAAGAAAGAATCGCGGTCGAAAGATCGTAGCCCGAAAGAATGCCGAGGAAAGACGCCGAAAATACGGCGAATAATGTTCCGATTTGGCGGTTGTGCAAAACGGTTGCAATCACCGGCGAAAGGATAAAGGGGAAAAACCAAATCAGGTCAATGTCTTTCGGAAGAGTCGGCGTATTCGCTTGAATGTAAGCGCCGAAGTGATGAATCGCAGCAAATGCACCGAGTTGAAGTGCCGCGAGAGCGGTTATCGACCAAAGCTCTTTGCGGTTGCGGAAATTTTGTGCGTGGAAAAAGTAAAAGTATAAGAAGAATAAAACGACGATAATGGCGATGAAAATAATTTGCCCGTAAACAGCGGTAAAGTGTCTAGAACCTTCTTCTTTTTGCATCGCATTTTGCATCGCTTCCAAACGTTCGAGTACATCTTTGGTAACGATTGCTCCTTGCGAAATCAATTCCATGCCGCGGGGAATCATGCCTTTTGACGAATTGACTTGCTTCTCGGCGAGTTCTTGGCGGTGCTCCGTTTCTTTTTTCAAATAGAAAACATTCGGGAGAGTGAAAACGTAAAGCGCTTCGTAGAAGGCGCTCTGCATCGCTTGACTTTTAAAATATTGCTGCAAGTCGGTGAAGGTTTCATCGATGGCGCGTTCGCGCGGCTGAATGCGGCTAGCGTCAATTTTCTTTTCTTCATTATCGCGGACAAAGGAAACTTCGGATTTGGAATACGGCAAAAAGTTGACGTCTTGAATGTTGTAAGTGTCGCGGAAAAGTTGAACGCTTGTATTGTTCGTCGCGAGTAGCGTATTTGAAACGCCTTGATCTAGCATGCGATTAAAAGCGCTTTCGAGAGAATCGCGGGCGCGTTTGCTCGACGAAAGTTGTTGCACCGCTGTATTGGAAAGTCGATTAGTTAATTTGTGAAAAATCTGAGAAGCTTGCTGCACTTTCAGTTGCGTTGACGAATCATCGGCGGCGGCAGAAATTTCGGATTGCAAAGCTCCGTAACGCGAAAGGCTTGCAAGGTAAGACTTCAAATCATTTTGAATGCGGACAGTTTCGTCGTGATTGAATTCGAAAACCGCATATACTTTGGCAGCGGCACGCGCTTTTTCGCCCGCGATTTCCTGTTCGGATTTCGGCACTTCAAAAGAAATGGGCGCAACGATTGTCCGCGGACTGATTTGACCCAAGTGCGGCACCTCGGACTTTTGGGCGAGGTCTTTATCGGGGAATAAAATAATTCCCAAAGCGATGATGACGAGGCATCCGAAAAGAGTGTGCAACTTGAGAGTTTTATTTTTCATTTTTTGCCTCCGGATTCGTAGGCTTTTACAATTTCACGGACAAGAGGATGACGTAACACATCGGTCGGCGGAAACGAAATATGCGCAATGCCGCGGACTTTTGAAAGTAATCGAATCGCGTGCGCGAGTCCCGAAACTTGCTTTGGTCCGAGATCGATTTGCGAAGAATCGCCGGTGATAATCGCTTTCGAATGTTCCCCTAAACGCGTTAAGAACATTTGCATTTGCGGAATCGTCGTATTCTGCGCTTCGTCCAAAATGATAAAGGCGTGCTTCAAAGTGCGGCCGCGCATATAAGCGAGAGGAGCGACTTCGATTTGTCCTTCTTCTTGATATTTTTTCAGTTTTTCACTTGGAAGAAGTTCCGCTAAACTATCTTGAATCGGGCGCAGATACGGGGCGATTTTTTCTTTCAAATCGCCGGGAAGATACCCGAGGGATTCTCCCGCTTCGACCGCAGGGCGCACAAGACAAATGCGTTCGACTTCGTGATTCTCTAAACTCGCAACCGCAATCGCAACCGCTAAAAATGTTTTTCCTGTTCCCGCAGGACCATCGGCAAAAATAATGTCATTCTTTTCGCACACTTTGACGAGTTCTGCTTGAGAAATGGTTTTAGGAACGACGGGAATTCCGAGTTTATTGCGGAAAATCGGCTCGGCAGGGATAAATGCTTTCGCGGATTTTTTCGTCGGCGATTTTTCTTCGCCGAGAAGACGCGCTAAATATTTTGGGGAAATGAACGTTCCGTTTTTTGCTGCGATTTTTAATTGATCGAGCAATGCGAGTGCACCCGAAATATCGGCAGACTTTCCTTTTGCTTCGATGCGAAGTCCCGAAAGTCTTGCGTGGATGATAACGGAAAAACGGTCTTCCACCATGCGGAAAACCGTTTCATTTTCGCCGGCGATTATGCGTTTAAAATCGTCGGAAAGAGGGTAACGAACTTCTTGAACCATCAATTATTGTGCGCTTTCCGCAGGAGCTTCTTCGGCGGCAGGTTGAGTCGAGATGCCGAGTTTCGTCTTGGCTTCGAAAATCTGACGACGGAGTTCGTGGTTTTCTTCGGTCGCTTTGACTGCGGCTTCTTGAGTTTTCTTCAATTCATCTTCGTCAACTTGCTTTGCCTTTGCAGCAGAGCCGCCTTCGGATTCTTCGGTGTAGCCATCTTCGTTCATTTCATCACCGCCTTGACGCGAGCCTGCGCAAGCTGCCAAAGAAAGGGCACAAAGAGAAGCGAGGGCGAGTTTCCAGAGTTTAGATAAAGACATTGTAAAAGCTCCATGCAAAAAAATGGGTTCAGTTGAAATATATATAGATTTTTTGAACTAAGAATGTTAAAAAATTTAGATTAAAGGCCATGAATCGCTATTCTCAGGTTTTCCTCACGCCGGCAGGGGATGATTCTGCCGCCAAAGTGTATCATTCTCGTCGCCAAAAAATGCTCAAAAAATTGCAGACGGTGGGAATTTTTGCGGGAATGGACCGCAATCCGGGTTCCGAAGAAGTTTTTACAGAAATCGGAAACAAAATGGTGCAAGATCCGGCGATGCTTTTTTTAACGGGATTAAACGAGCCCGGTTGCCGCTTAATTTTGAATCCGTTGGCCGAAAATGCGGCGGAAAGGGAAGTGCTTTTCTTAGAAGAAAAAGATGCCTTTCGCGAATTTTGGACGGGAATTAAAGTCGCTTATTCCGAAGAAGGATTAGACGAAATTAAAAAACTCACGGGATTTAAAACGATTCTTCCGAAACGTAAATTTTGGAATTATTTAAAGAAAATCGTCGAAGAAAAATCCATTTCAAAATTGGAAGCGTTTTATTTAGACTTTTTCTTTAGGAATAAAAAGTTTCAAACGAAAGACGATCACAACTGGAAATTTGCGCAGGAATTGAAGAGAAAATTTAAGGGCAAATGCCAAATTGAAAGTCTTGCGTTCAAGCATTTTATGCTACGTGCTGTGCTCGATCCGATGCGGATTGCGGATTCGCGGCGGGCGCAAGAGTGGACGAAAAATGCGTATGAAGAATTTTTGCGCAATTTTCATTCCTTCAAAACAGAACGCGATGCAGCGCTTTTCTTGAATTATAAAATGCAAGTGCAAAGCGACGGCGATTTAGCATTCCCAACGATTATGGCGTGCGGTGAAAATGCTTGCTGTTTACATTATGTGAAAAACGATGAGCCTTTGCAAGATGGAAAATTGGTGCTCATGGATTTTGGCATCCGCGCGGGGACGCAGCACAGCGATATTTCTCGGACAATTCCTGTCAATGGAAAATTTAACGCACTGCAAAAAATTCTTTATGAAATCGTTCTCGATGCGCAAAAATTTCATCAGCAACAAGTCAAACCGGGCGAGTGTTTGTGTAAATTAGATGCCAATGTTTGGCTTTTTATTTTGAAAGCTTTGCAAGAACGCTTTGTGAGCCTTGGCGGTAAATACAAATTGCTTTACGATAAGCGCCCGCACGGCGTCAGCCATTTAATCGGCGAACAAATTCACGAAGGCGATCCGGTTAGAATTTACCGCTATGAACCATTAGAACCCGGCATGTTAATTTCGAATGAGCCCGGACTTTACGGCTATTTTGAAATCGATTTGAACGGCGTCCATTACGCAGAAAATATCGGCATTCGCATCGAAAATGATTTGCTCATTACCCAAAATGGCTGCGAAGATATTTCGAAAAATTTACCGCGGGAAATCGCTGAAATCGAAGCATTGATGACTCCGAAAAAGTAAACTGACTCGGGATTTAATTATCTTTTGCAGAAATTCCTTTTTGGAGGTAACCGATGAAGAAAATCCTGCTCCTTGCTGTGTTCGCATTGACAACGCTTTCTTTTGCGTGGGAAAACGAATATGGCGTCATCCAGAAAATGTTTCAGGTAGAATTGAATGGAAACATCAATTTCTACAACAGCCAATATTATGATGGCGATAAATCGGATCTTGAAGACGAAGAAACGCAGACGAATGTGATTCCGACGATTCGTGTGCGCCCAGTCCGCGGCATTGAATTCAATTTCACTTATCCGTTCCGCGATGACGGTATGAAAGATGGTACAGGCTTCTGGGGACCGATTGTGGGCTTTAAATATGGCGGACCTTCATCGGCTGGTTTCTTGCAATTCGTTTTCCCGGCGGGTGCCAAAAAGCTTCTCGGAAATAACGGAGGAAATGGTGAAAAGCCTTCGCCCGCACTTATCTTCGGTGGAACGAATTTCTTCGGCAACTGGGAATCTTTCGGAATCCGTTTACATTCTTGGTATTTCATGGATTTCAACGATAATTCTGCGGATGAATTATTCATTCTTCTCCGTCCGGAAATCAATTTTGGGATGATTCGCATCGGCGTCGGTTTCCCGTTCGAATTCCTCTTTGCCAATTCGTCTGTTTGGATTAGCAATACGCCGGGGACGATTCGCGCAGCTGGCCTTAGTCTCGAAGATGATGATTTTGGCTACGTGATGGCTTTCTCCATTCAACCGAAGGTGACAATCAATCTCGGTAAAATCGATTTGGAACCGTTCTTCTCCATTCCGCTTTGGAAGTACACGAATTCTTCGGCGATGATGGCTTACGGCTTTACTCTTGGAATGGATGCCAAGATAAATTTCTGATTTTTTCAAGGATAACGACTCATGTGGAATGTTAAAGGTACGCTTCCCTTGTTCCTTTCCATTTTTGGAACCACCTTCGCGGTGATGGGGCACTTTGTCTTTACGCAAAAAGTTCTTTCAACGCATTACGAGGGCGGAGAGCTTCTCTTTTGGAGCGCTTGGTTTCAAGCATTTTATCTCTTGCCTTTCATCTACATGATCGTTCCGGCGAGTTTCTTCTCGAATCGCTTTCCGAAAAATCGCGTGCTCGCTTGGACGTCGGTCGTCATCACCGCTTCGTTTATTGCAACGGGCATTTTTTACACATTAAAATTTTACAACTTGGCGATTTTCTTTACGCTTTTAACGGCTTCGGCTTTTGCGGTGCATAGTCCTGCGAAATACGGCATTTTGAAAGAAATGTACGGGACAAAGCAGCTCGGCTTTGCAAACGCAGTTTTGCAAATTATTTCGGTGATTGCGCTTGCGCTCGCGGCTCTTCTTGTGCCCGGATTGGATTCGGTGGAGTCGGCTTTTGAAGGTTCGTTAACGGTCAAAGAATTCCTCGGAAAAACGGTTGCGTGGCCGTGGATTTTTATGGGAATTAGCGCACTTTCAACGGTTGCCGCTTTCTTTGTGCCGAGCGTTCGCCGCGGTTATGCGTCGGCAAGACGTTCTTCGGTCTTCCGGAATTTGGCGCATACTTGGAAAATTCCGACCGTCCGCGCTTGTATGGTGGGCATTTCCATTTTCTGGATTGGCGTGCAGATTTTTGTGATGGTTTTCCAGCAGCAAGCGTCGGCGTCAAACGAAACGATTGCGCTTTTTAAGAACGGCATTTTCTTCGCGGTCATCGGACTTCTTTTGGGCTCGTTGATTGTGGCGCGCGCCTCGCGGGAATTTATCGAAACCGGACTTGTGCCGATGGGCGCTCTCGGTTCTTCGATTTGCTTAGTCATCGTGCCGTTCCTTTCTTCGCAGGTGGCGATTGATATTGCATTCTTCCTTGTCGGTACATTCAGCGGAATGTTCCTTGTCACATTAAACGCTCTTTTGCAATTTAATACGGCGCCGACGAATTCGGGGCGCATTCTCGCCGTTTCGAATTTGATTCAGATTGTGCTTCTCGGCGCTTTCCTCGGACTCGAAACTATTGTGCTGCATAATGTGCAGAAATTTTTCCCCGAATATCAAAGTTGGATTTTCCCGGGCTTCTTCATCGCCTTTGCAATTCTTTCGTTTATCGGTTTTGCGTATTCGTTAAAGCATTTGCCGCAGGCGCTTTTGCGTTCACTTCTCCGCACATTCTTTAGTCCGTATAAACTCAAGGTTATGGGCCTGCAGAATATTCCCGACGAAGGGCCGGTGCTTCTTCTCGGCAACCATTTTAGCTTTATTGACTGGGCGGTTCTTCAGATGGCGACGCCGCGTCCGCTGCGCATCGCAAGTAACAAAGACCACTTTGAAAAATGGTATTTGCGCTGCATTTTAAAGCGCATGGGAATTATCCGCATTCACAAGAAAAATACAGCGGAAGCGATGGAAAAAATCCACGAAGCGCTGAAAAATGGGGAAGCGGTCGTGCTCTTCCCCGAAGGTGAAATTGCGAAAACTCCGTTTATCGGACCTTTCCGCGTGGACTATTCTCAAGCGATTCAAGATACGGAAACCGTTATCGTTCCGTTCTACATTCAAGGACTTTGGGGAAGCCGTTACGCTTATTCGAACGATACGCATCTCTTTGGCCCGACTTTAACTCGGATTATTACTGTAGCATTTGGCGAACCGCTTCCGAAAGAAACGGAGCCGAATAAAATCCGCAACATTGTCCGCGAAATTTCAATTGATGCGTGGAGCAATTCGCTGAAATATTATAAGCCGATTGCTTCGTCTTGGCTTTATGCGTGCAAACGCGTTGTGCGTTCGGGACCTTCGATTTACAGTCCCGAAGGTGCGCATTTCTCGGGCTATAAATTGCTTTGTGCCACATTAGCGTTTAGCCGCGTTTTCAAAAAGCGTTTAGCAGGGCAAAAGCATGTGGGGATTATGCTGCCTCCTTCTGCGGGCGGAATCATTGCGAATCTCGCCGGTTGGGTCCGCGGAAAAATCAATGTGAATTTGAATTATACATCGGCGCCGGATATTGTCGAAAAGTGCATTGAACGCGCAGAAATTAAAACGATTATCACGAGTCGCGTTTTCTTGGAACGCTTGAAGCAAAAGGGAACGGATTACTCGGTACTTTCACAAGTGTGCGAACTCATCTACGCCGAAGATGTGCTCAAGAGTATTCCGAAATCTGCGATGATTTTCCACATGTTTATGGGAATTCTTCTCCCGGTAAAACTCATCGAATTTTTCTATTTCAAAAAGGTGAAACTTTCGGATACCGCAGCGATTCTCTTTAGTTCGGGAACCGAAGGCACGCCGAAGGGAGTTGAACTTACCCATTATAATATGGTGGGAAATTGCCAGCAACTTTCTTGCGTTTATAATGCGAACAAATCCGACGTGATGCTCGCAGAACTTCCGCTTTTCCATTCGTTTGGTTTGACGGTGAACGTGTTGCTTTGCCTCTTGGAAGGAATTCCAATCGTCGTCGTCGCGGACCCGACCGATGTGAAAACGATGGCTCGCGTTTGCGCCGAATTCCATGTGACTGCATTTGTGGGAACGCCGACATTCTTGCGCGCCTTTACGGTGAACCGTTGGGTGCATCCGATGTGCTTTAAGTATCTGCGTTTGATTATCGCGGGCGCCGAAAAACTTCGCCCCGAAATTTCTACCGCATTCCGTTTGAAATTCGGCAAGGAAATTTTCGAAGGCTACGGTTGCACTGAAACAGCGCCGGTGGCATCGGTCAATTTGGATAACATTCTTCTCGACGATTATTTAACGATGCAGGTGAACAACAAACCGGGAACGGTGGGAATGCCTCTCTGCGGGACTCTTTATAAAATCGTGGATCCGGATACGAATCAAGAATTGCCCATCGGCGAAGACGGAATGATTCTTATCGGCGGCTGCCAAGTGATGAAGGGTTACCTCAAAGATTCGGAACATACGAAGAATGCGATTATCGAAATGGATGGTAGACGTTGGTACCGTACCGGCGACAAAGGCCATTTAGACGAAGATGGTTTCTTAACAATCGTCGATCGTTACAGCCGATTCGCAAAACTCGGTGGCGAAATGATTTCACTCGGTGCAGTTGAAATCCGCATCAATGAAACAAAAATTTTGGAAGGCTTCGATTATATGGTGACGACAATTCCTGACAGTGCAAAGGGTGAATGCGTCGTGCTCTTGTATTCGGGCGCCGAGATGGAACCTGCCGATGTTTTACGCGCATTGCGTAAGTCGGGAATTCCGCCTCTTATGGTGCCGGGCCTTGCTTTCAAAGTTCCGCAGATTCCCAAACTCGGAACGGGCAAAGCAGACTTCAAGGCTTCGAAGAAGCTCGCGCTTGAATTAGCAAACGCTTAACATTTCTAAGTTCTGGGCAACCAAGGATTTTCATGCAAAAAAAAGGCTTGATCCCGTTTTTGATTACTGTTTTAGCTTCATCTTTTATGCAGATGGGGCTTTTCCTTTTTTTTGAACAACGGCTCAAATATTCGGTAGCAACTCCGGAATCTTTTCCGGTTTACAGCGCTATGTTGCAGGCGATGTTCTACGGACCGTATCTTTTGCTTTTCCCGATTGCGGGCTTTTTAGCGGATCGATTTGGCAAAGGAAAAGTCATCGCTTGGTCGTCTCTCGGTTATGTCGCGGGGGCAATCGTCATCGGTGTTTTGTGGACGGTTGGACTTCCCGATATTGCGATTTGGTTTGTGCTTCTCGTTTCGTCGTCGGTTGCGCTCGGAAGCCCTGCGCGTTACGGCGTCGTCAAAGAAATGTTCGGAACGGAGCATCTTGCGACGGGAATTGCGCACATGTTTACGGTCATGCTCGCGGGCGCTTTAATCGCATCCGTCGGCGTGATAAGCCTTTACAATGAATCGGCAACTCTTCTCGGCGTCGATTATTTGCTTTGGATTTTCGTCGGGGTGGCTGTTCTTTCGGCGGTTTCGGCTTTCTTCATTCCGAAAACAGGACGCGAACGCGAATCGTTACAAATCCGTTCTCCGGGACGCATTTTCCATGCGACGTGGTATATTAGCCTTTCTCGCGTCATCATTATCGGGCTCGCCGTTTTCTGGGGACTCGCCCAAGTATTTGTACTGCTTTCGCAAAGTCTTTCGAGCGAAGGATTCTTGTATGTGGTGCGCAATGGACTTGTCTTCTCCGCCGTGGGAATGATGTTCGGCGGTTATCTTGCCGCACGTTCTTCGCATCAATTTATCGAAGTCGGGCTGATTCCGGTTTCGGTCTTTGGTTGCGGTGTCTGCGCATTCTTCATTCCGATGGTTGAAAATCCGATTCTCATTCGGATGCTTTACGCTTTCCTCGGACTTTTCTTTGGCGCACTCGGAACGGTTTTAAATTCGCTCTTGCTTCAATATTCGCGCCCCGCGTCGACGGGTCGCATAGTCGCCGTATCCAATATGGTGACGATGCTTTTCCTCATTTTCGTCGTTGCATTCGAAGCGGCTCTTCTCGAATTTACGCACATCGACCGCGAAACCTTCCTCTTTGTCTTCTCGCTCTTTTTGCTCGCTGCTTTCGTGTGGGCGTTTATCCGATTCCCGCAATCGCTTTTGCGCACCATGTTCCGCGCTTATTACGTTTTCCGCTACAATTTAAAAGTTATCGGCAACGAAAATATTCCGATCGAAGGCCCCGTTTTGCTTCTCGGCAATCACACGAGTGCTATCGATTGGATTCTTTTGCAAATGGCGAGTCCGCGGCCGTTGCGGATGGCGATGAACGAAGATAAATCCGAACACGGAATTTCTCGTTGGGTGTTAAAACTCCTCGGCGCAATTCGCATTAATCGGCGAAATCCCGAGCCCGCGATGGCAGAAATTCGTAAAGCGCTTTTGCACGGTGAAGCGGTGGTCATTTTCCCCGAAGGCGAACTTGCAAAGTCTTGCAACATCGGGCGTTTTTCCATCGATTATTCTTCGGCGGTGAAAGATACGAGCGCACGCTTAATTCCTTTTTACATTCAAGGAGTTTGGGGCAGCAAGTATAGCTATGCCGATGAAAGCGTGAACTTTGGCGAAAAATTAACGCGCATCGTTTCCATCGCATTTGGCAAAGAATTTCCGCTTGATACCGATCCTGCAAAACTGCGAAATATTTTGCGCGAACTTTCGATGACCGCATGGGCAAAATCCCTTTCGTATTATCCGACCATTGTGCCGTTCTGGTTAAAAGCGATGAAGCATCGGGTGCGTCACCACGTCGCCATTTACAGTCCGCTCGGCAATCATTTGACCGGCTACGGTTTAATGCAGCAAGTGTTAATTTATGCGCACGCTCTCGGCAAAGTCGCGAAAAAAGAAGAACGCGTCGGCTTTATGCTTCCGCCTTCGCCCGAAGGAATTTCGCTTTTGCTCGGCATTTGGACCGCAGGCAAAACGAGTGTCAATTTGAATTATACATCGGGCTTAGATACCATTCTCAAATGCATTGAACGCTCCGAAATTAAAACGGTGTTAACGAGTTGGGAATTCCTCAACAAATTGCAGCGCCGCGGACAAGATTATTTGAAAATCGGAACGGTTTGCAAACTCATTTGCATCGAAGATTTAGAAAAATTAGTCAATCCGATTTATCGGGTTTTTGCGTTCGCTTCGGCGGCTCTTCTCCCCGCGCGGACAATCAATTTCCTCTTTGCAAAATCCGTCAAACCCGACGATACCGCAGTCGTTCTTTTCAGTTCGGGCTCCGAAGGCATGCCGAAAGGTGTCATGCTTTCGCATCGCAATTTAGTTTCGAATACGCAGCAATCCAATTCGATTTTTAACATTCGCCGAAACGATGTAATCCTCGAAGAACTTCCGATTTTCCATTCGTTTGGTTTAACGGTCACGACGTTAATGCCTCTCTTCGAAGGCGTTCCGCTTGTCACTTGTTCGGAACCGACGGATGTGAAAACGATGGCTCGTGTTTGCGCCGAATTCCGCGTCACCATTCTCGTGGGAACGCCGACATTCTTGCGCGCTGTGGGCATTAACCGCTGGGTGCATCCGATGTGCTTCAAGCATTTGCGCCTTGTCCTCTCGGGAGCCGAAAAACTCCGCTCCGAAATTCGCGATTTGTTTGCGCGTAAATTCAAAAAAGAAATTTACGAAGGTTACGGTTGCACCGAAACGGCACCGCTTGCGACTTTCAACACCGAAGACGTTTTGCTCGACGACTTCCTCACCACCGATCCGCGCTTTAATCCGAAATCGGTCGGCATGGCGATTCCAGGAATCGGTGTCAAAATTATCGATCCCGAAACGAACGAAGAATTGCCGCAGGGCGAAGAAGGCATGATTCTCATCGGCGGCTGCCAAGTGATGAAGGGTTACCTCAAAGATCCAGAACGCACGAAGAGTGTCATCCTCGAAATCAATGGACATCGTTGGTATAAAACCGGCGACAAAGGCTACTTGGATAAAGATGGCTTCGTCATCATCGTCGATCGTTACAGCCGATTTGCAAAACTCGGCGGTGAAATGATTTCACTCGGCGCAGTCGAAGCGAAATTGAACGATACCGAACTTCTTTTGGGAATGGATTACGTCATCATCGCAATTCCCGACGAAGTCAAGGGCGAACGCATTGTGCTTTTGTATGCGGGCGATAAAGAAGCGGATGAACTTTTGCGTGAACTGCGCAAATCGGGAATGCCGCAGATGATGATTCCGGGCGCCGCATTTAAACTCGATGCCATTCCGAAACTCGGCTCGGGCAAAGCGGACTTTACGACCGCAAAGAAAATCGCCACAGAACTTTGCGCGAAGGCATAATGAAAATGGATTCCCAAAATGTCGGCTTCTCCAAAATGCGGACCGTCCGTGTTTTTGGAATCGGGCTTGTCTTCTTGGGAATCATTTTTGTTTCCCTCGGATTCGTCCTCAATTACGCAGATGATTTTGCGTCGCAAGTGGTCAATTTGGCGATGGCGCGGTACAGCAATTTTACCGGAAAATTCGCACTCAATAATTTCGCCGAAGATCAGCAGTTGATGAAAATTTTGCTCTCGGTCAAAGATGATTTGTTGCCGTTTATTCAAGGCACAAAACCGTTCGTCTTTTTCGCGGGCATTTTATTTTCGCTCGCGGGCATTTTTGCGCTGATTTTTCCGCAGCCATCTTCGCTTGGACTTTTGAAACTGCGCATTTTGCATTTAGAAAACGAAGACGCAAAACCGTTTCATTTTTCGCGGAAAACGCTCTGCATTCTCGCGGGCATTTTTGCGCTTTTGTTTATCGTCTTTGGCATTGTAAAATGCTCGGATCCGAGCCGCAAAACGCCCGAAAAAATTGCGGAATTAGAGCGCGAAGCGTCGCAGATTGAAAAATTACAGCGGGAATATTTCGGAAGGAAAAAATCTCTCGGCACATGGGAACAAATCGGCTACGCTCCCGCAGAATCCGAATATTTCCTTTTTGAAAAACGCGGCAAATTTGCGTGGCAAGCGCGAAACCGCGAAAAGTGGGAAAGCTGCCCCGATTCGAGCATTTGGAAAGTTTCCTTCGAAATCACGGGCTTCTTTTCTAAAGAACTTAAAGTGTATAAATCTTCGCCGAAAAACTGCGTAAAAATTAGAAATGAGAAATGAGTGCGCACCGCTTCGCGGTGCTTCGCTTTCGACGAGTTAGGAATTAAAGCGGTTAACTAACTCCTAATTTATTTTTATTTTTGTTTCGAATTTTTCTGAGGAAACACCATGACAACTACTATTGTCGTCTTCATTCTTTACCTGCTGATGATGCTTGGCATCGGCTTCTATTTTTCCAAAAAAGCGAATAGCTTGAAAGCTTACTACTTGGGCGATCGCGGCATGAACAAGTGGGTCGTAGCGATGAGTGCGCAGGCTTCGGATATGAGCGGTTGGCTTTTGATGGGGCTTCCGGGAGCCATTTACTTCAGCGGATTTTCCGAAGTGTGGATTGGCGTCGGGCTTGTCATCGGCACTTACGTCAACTGGAAAATCGTCGGGCGCAGACTTCGCAAATACTCGCATTTCTGCGGCGATTCCATTACTCTTCCCGATTTCTTCTCAAATCGTTTCCGCGATAAGCGCGGCATTTTACGCGTGATTTCGGCTGTTTTCATCTTGGCGTTCTTCCTCTTTTACACGACTTCGGGCTTTGTTGCTTGCGCAAAACTCTTTTCAACCGTGTTCGGGATGAGTTATTCTTCTGCGCTGATTTTGGGCGTAGCAGTGGTCGTGAGTTACACATTCCTCGGCGGATTTTTGGCGGTGAGTTGGACGGACTTTGTGCAGGGCATGATGATGCTTATCGCTGTTTGCTTAGTGCCGACGATGATTTTTAGCGAAGGCGGTGGATTTGCGCAAACCATTCAATCGGTGAATTCTCTCAATCCAGCTCTCTTCAATATGTTTACGAATGCGCAGACCGGAAAGGCGGTCACCCTTTTAGCGCTCATTTCTAGTCTCGCTTGGGGACTTGGCTACTTTGGAATGCCACACATTCTCGTGCGCTTTATGTCGATTAAAGATCCCGAAGACATTAAACATTCTCGCCGTATTGCGACGACTTGGGTGATTATTTGCCTTATCGCTGTAGCCTTCATCGGACTTATCGGACGTTATTACACCGATGCGCACGGAATCGTTATCGATGACCCCGAAAAGATTTTCATGGTTTTGGTGCAAAGTCTTTTCCATCCGGTGATTGCTTCGATTTTGATGGCGGCAATTCTCGCAGCGATTATGAGCACCGCGGACTCGCAACTTTTGGTCTCGGCTTCGGCGTTCTCCAATGACCTTTACAAACATCTCTTCCGCAAAAATGCATCGAACAAAGAAATGATGTGGGTGAGCCGCGGCATCGTCGTAGGCATCGCTGTTCTCGCGGGAACTCTCGCTTATCAAGGTCGCCCCGATGCTGCTGTGCAACATGGAAAAAGCTTCCTCGATGTGGTGATGAGCCTCGTGAGCTTTGCGTGGGCGGGATTCGGTTCGACATTTGGACCGTTAATGCTTCTCGCCCTTTTCTGGAAGCGGACGACTTTTGCAGGCGCCATCTCGGGCATGCTCGTGGGCGGAATTACCGCATTCGTTTGGAAATTTTACCTTTCGGGCTTTGCGGATTCCTGCGAAATTTTCGGGCTCTACGAACTCGTGCCCGGATTCTTCCTTTCTCTCGCTACGATTTTTGTCGTAAGCCTTTGCACGAAGAAGCCGTCGCAAGAAATCGTTGACGAATTCGATATGGTTGAAAAGACTCACTTAAATGAAATTGAAGTGAGAAAGTAATGCAGTAAAGTGCGAAAAAAAACGCAGTGAAAGCTGCGTTTTTTTTGTGGAAAGTTTTTGCAAAAAAAATCCTCGCCGGCGGCGAGGATTTTTCGTTTAGAGTTCTGGTTCGTGTCCCGTTAAGCGGACAAAAATTTCGACGTATTTCGCCAAAGTATTTTTGACGACTTCAGGCGGAATTTCTGGACCCGGGTAAGTCTTACCCCAATCCAAAGTTTCGAGCCAATCGCGGACATATTGCTTGTCAAAGCTTTCTTGGTTCTTGCCGACTTGATATTTGTCAGCGGGCCAGTAACGGCTAGAATCCGGAGTGAGAACTTCGTCGATTAAAACGGTCTTGCCGTCGATTTCGCCAAATTCAAACTTCGTATCGGCGAGGATAATGCCTTTTGTTGCCGCATAATCGCGCGCCTTCGTGTAAATATCCAACGAAAGATTGCGCAAATCGGTGGCGACTTTTTCGCCGACAATGTCAAAGGTTTGTTCGAACGAAATGTTTTCGTCGTGGCCGACATCGGGCTTTGTACTCGGCGTGTAAAGCGGCTTTTCAAGTTTTTGGCAGAGCTTCAATCCGTCGGGCAAAACGTGTCCGCAGATTTTACCGGTCTTCTGATAATCCTTCCAGCCCGAGCCCACAATGTAACCGCGGACAATGCATTCCACGCTGTGACGCTTTGCTTTCTTCACAATCATCGAACGACCGCGTAAATAATCCTTGTACTTTTGCAGCACAGCCGGATATTCATCGACGTTCGCCGTGATCAAATGGTTCGGCATTCCGAGATGCTGAAACCAGAAGAGCGAAAGCTGGTTGAGGATTTTTCCTTTGCCTGTAATCGGCGTGGGAAGCACCACGTCAAAAGCAGAAAGGCGGTCGCTAGCGACCATTAAGAAGCTGTCGCCCAAGTCGTACATATCGCGGACTTTTCCTTGGTGGAACAGCGGAACATCGGTAATCGGAGTTTCAAATTTTAAGCTCATAGTGCTCTAAATTTAGTTAAAGGCGCTCGGATTTGGCAATGTTTGAAAAGGCTTAATAATTCGGAATTTTCGAGGAATCAATTTATTTAAATTTTTCCCATGAAAATTATCGGAATTTGCGGAAAAATCGGATCTGGCAAAAGCGCTGCCGGCGTATTTCTCGAAGAATTAGGCGGATTCGTTTTGGATTTAGATGTCGAAATGCACACGCTTTATGCGGAATCGTGCGAATTGCAGCAGAAAATTGCGGAAAATTTCGGCGCGGAATGTGTGAAAAATGGCTTCGTCGATCGCGTGAAACTCGCATCCCGAGTCTTTCAACGCTTAGAAACGCTCCAAAAATTAGAATCCATCGTGTATCCGCTCTTACAAAAAAGCGTGGAGCAAAAATTGGAAGCTGCAAAAAAGGCGGGAAAAGTCAAAATTGCCGCCGTCGAAGGAGCGCTTCTTTTCAAATGGCCAGAATTTTCGCGGAATTTGGACGCAATTTGGGTCGTCGAAGCCACGGATTCTGTCCGCTTAGAAAGATTATTAAAACGCGGTTTGACAAAAGAAGACGCGGAGCGCCGCATACAAATTCAAGCGCAAGATCCGCTCCCGCCGAATGCGAAATACTTTTATTTGGATAATTCAGGGGCAATTTCTGCGTTACAGAAACGCGTCTGCGAACTCGCCGAAATTTAAAATCGCAGAAAATTTCCCGAGCGACCTTGGAGATAAGCGCGGAAATTCTAAATTGTAAAAAGTATGTTAAGAACATGTAAAAACGAAGACATTTGATGTCCTTAGAAGGATGAACTAACCATGTTACTTTCGCAAATCATCCAGTGTATCGTCTTCCTCGTTGGTGGCGCTGGAATTTTTCTACTCGGCTTAAGATTTCTCTCGATGGGTCTGCAAACAATTGCGGGTCCAACACTTCAAAAACTCATCAGTAAGGTCACGAACCACCGCATTCTAGGAGTCCTAGTCGGTATGGGCGTGACCTGTCTCGTTCAATCGAGCGCGGTCACGATGGCGATGGTCATCGGATTTGTGAACGCGGGAATTATGCAGCTTGCGCAAACTCTCGGCGTGATCATGGGCGCAAACATTGGAACAACGATCACCGGCTGGGTTTTGGTTTTGAACGTTGACCAATACGGAATGCCAATCGCAGGCGCTTGCGCTCTCGTCTATTGTTTTGCCAAAAAAGAACGTGTGAAGTATTCGGCCCTCGCCCTCCTCGGCGTGGGTCTTGTTTTTGTAGGCCTCGCCGCGATGAAGGTTTCGCTTGCTCCGGTTTCGAGCAATCAAGACTTTTTAAATGCGCTTGCCGTTTTCAATGCCGAAAGCCTTCCGAGTATTTGCGCGTGCATTTTCGTCGGCTTCTTGATGGCGACGATTATGCAATCGAGTTCTGCGTCTCTCGGTGTGACGATTGTGCTCGCTTCGCAAGGTTTAATCGGATTTAATACGGCGGCAGCTCTCGTCCTCGGACAAAATATCGGCTGCACCATTTCGGCGTTAATGATTGCGGTGAATACTTCGCGGCATGCGCGTCGGGCAGCGTTCTTCCATTTATTCTTCAATATCTTTGGCGCAATTTGGGTAACGATTCTCTTCGATCCGACGATTCATTTTATGCGTTGGTTCTTGGAATCCGCAGTGGGAATTGCAAATCCGGATGATGCGAAAAATGTGACTCTCGCGATTGCTCTCTATCATACGACATTTAATGTGGCAAATACTTTGGTGCTCTTACCGTTTACCGGAAAAATTCCTGCGCTTTTGGATAAGCTCTTCCCGAATAAGGTGCAATCGAAACATGCTGTGGTGACGAAACTCGATCCGGCGTTAATCAAGTCGCCGTTTGCTGCGATTACGCAATCTGCCCGCGAAATGGGAATGATGAATCAAACCGTTTGCAATATGCTCTCGGATTTGCGCAAGGTCATCGACGGCAAAGCGGACAAAGAAGTGGTGGAACGCATTTTTGAAAATGAAGCGAAACTCGATACCGCTCAGACCGAAGTCATTGAATTCTTGACGGGACTTCTTTCGACAAGCGTATCGAAAAGCATCGCAAACGATGCGGAACGTCAGCTTCGGATGAGCGATGACTTGGAAACCGCTTCGGATTATGTAACGCAGGTTTTAAAACTGTGGTTGCGGATGCGCGATCACAATGTCGCCTTTGACAAAGCGCATCAAGATGATATTTTATCTCTCCACGAAGGAGTCGCTAAGTTAGCGGCAGATGTCGCGACCGTTCTCGATAATCAACACAATGTCCGTAAATTGGCAGAAATTCGCCGCGAAGGGCATGTGCTTACAGAACAAGTCCGCGAATGCCGCGCAAAGCATTGGCGTCATGTGGCCGAAACCAACGAAGATCCGCTGCTTACGACAACCTTCACCGATCTCTTGGGCGCTTACCGCAAAATCAAGGAACACTTGGTGACAGCGACACAAGCCCTTTGCGCAGAAATCGTAGAAAACTAAAAAAGGCGCCGAAGGCGCACGAGTTTTAAATCGCGGCGAAGCCGCCTTAACATTTCTCATTTAAAAAGTCTTCCCGCAACGCTGCAAGAACGAATTTGACATGTTAAATGGCTTGTCGCAGCGTTGCATGGACGAATTTGACATGTTAAATGGCTTGTCGCAGCGTTGCATGGACGAATTTGACATGTTAAATGGCTTGCCGCAGCGTTGCATGGACGAATTTGACATGTTAAATGGCTTGCCGCAGCGTTGCATGGACGAATTTGACATGTTAAAAGCCTTGCCGCAGCGTTGCATGGACGAATTTGACATGTTAAATGGCTTGCCGCAGCGTTGCATGGACGAATTTGACGTGTTAAAAGCCTTCCCGCAACGCTGCATGGACGAATTTGACGTGTTAAAAGCCTTCCCGCAACGCTGCATGAGAAAAGTTTCCCTTTTGCGTTGCAAAAGGGAAAGCCTGCTTGGATTCAATTCACAATAGATAATTAGCAATGCATAATTAGAGAGTTAAGCGCTTCGCGCGAATATTCCCCAAATTATTGAGGCAAACTTTCGCGTTTTCCCACGGCGGCGCCGCCGCAACATTTCTCTGCCCTAGTTTTATTAAAACACTAGCCAAAGCGTTTTTTTTCTTACATTGCTTTACAAAAAATAACCTAGGAGTGTAATATGGAACTTCACTTGGGAATAAAATTTGTAAAGTTCGCGCTTGGCGCTGCTTTATTACTCGGGCTTTCTGCTTGTGAAAATTCAAAGATGAATTCAAAAATGACAGACAAACGCGATGGCAAAGTTTATAAGACCGTAAAAATCGGAGTGCAAACTTGGATGGCAGAAAATTTGAATTACGCTGGGAATGGCGTTTGTTATGAAAATGAGCATAACAACTGCGGAAAATGGGGACGGCTTTATACTTGGCATGAAGCACTAAATGCTTGCCCCGAGGGATGGCACTTGCCGTCTGAAGCCGAATGGAAAATCTTAATTGATGCTGTGGGTGGAGAAGATAAAGCAGGCCTTGCTCTCAAGGCGAAAAATGGTTGGAAAGAAGGCGAAGGAAAAAGTGGTAACGGAACGGAAGCCTTTGGTTTTTCAGCGCTCCCCGCGGGAGGCAGTTACGACCGTGGCCGCTACTACTACGCAGGCGAGTACGCTTACTTCTGGTCTAGTACCGAGCACAATAGCCGCATTGCCTACTTCATGTACTTGTACTACGACTACGTCTACGCGGGCCTGGCCAGCCGCAATAAGGGCTATGCGTTTTCTATCCGTTGCCTAGAGAACTCCAACTAGGGGCGCGGAGCGGGTCGCGAAAATTTTTCAAAAAACATGTTGTGTCATCCTGAACGGAGAACCGTAGGTTCGTAGTGAAGGATCTAGCACTTGTTTTTGCAATAGAAAATGCTAGATCCTTCGCGTTGCTCAGGATGACACGCGGGCTCCGCACAGGATGACACTTAATCAGCGTCTACTGACTACTGACCACTAATCACTTCTAATTTCTAACTCCTAATTTCTAATTTTTCACTTTGTCACTTTTTGTCATCCGCTTTTTATTATATTCATTCTGCACCATTTTAAGCTTCGCTGTTTTTTGCATGTCAGCGAGGAAGGAGTGAAAAATGAATCGAAGCCAATATCACGCGCTTTTAAAGGCTATCAAAGAAGATCCGGCGAATCTCGCCAAATTCCGCGCACGTTTCAAGAATGTTTATCCGTTCAGCGATGCAATTTTCAAAATTTTGATGGTAAACGAGAATGACCCCACGCGACTAGTAAAATTTCTCAACGCGATGATGGGATTCGAAGGCAAAAACCGCATCAAGGAATTTCATTTTGCACGAGAGGAATTGCCCGGCATTTTGAACAACAAAACCACAATTTTTGACATCATCGGCACAAACCAAAATGATGAGCCGATTCTCATTGAGGTTCAGCAAACCGACAGCGATTTTTTCATGGATCGCTTACTGTATTACACCTCGCGCGTGATTACAAATCAAGTCAAAAAGTCCGAAAGCTACGAATTGCCGCATATTTATGTGCTTTCGATTCTCACTTGCAATCAATTTGAACTCGAGCCCGAAACTTACTTTCATCATGTAAATTTGACGAAAAATGGCGAACCGTATTATCCAAAACTTGACTTTTACTTTATCGAAGTTGAGAAATTTTTGGCAAATGACGCGCACATTCCCGAAACGGAAAAGGAGCGCTCGCAGCGCGCTGAAATGCTTCGCTTTTTCGGGGATATCATTTACGAGCGTGCGTCGCACAAACAATTTTTTGACGAGGACTTTTGCAAAAAACTTTCAAAAGATGTATCTTTAAAGCATTACGAAGATGAACTTTTCCTAAGGCAGGTTGACGGTATGACGGATTTATTATACGAAAAAGAAACAGCCTTCCGCAAGGGAGAAAAAGCTGGAATTGCGAGAGGAACTGTTGCGGGGGCTTTGAGCAAAGCTCGCGAAATGGCAAAGGAAATGCGTGACGAAGGTATTTCTATGGATTTTATCATCCGCAGTTCTGGACTTTCTGAAGCAGAAATTCGCAAGCTGTAGTATTCATTTGGACAACGTTGCGAAAAGACTTTTTTAATTAGAAGTGAGTACGCACGGCGGCGCCGTGCCATTCCATTCCTAACTCGCTTCTAACGAAGGATGCGATTAAATTGAAAAATGATATTCTAAGCCGAGTTGGATGAAGCAGTCGATGGTGGAGCCTCCGATTTCGGTGGGCTCGGAAACGGCATCGGGAGAAGGTTCTTTGTCGAGAAGGCGGCCGCGGCCTGCGATTCCTGCGCGGAGGTCGATGCCGTAATGGTCGTAGAGAATGGTGCGTGCGCCGAGAGAAACGACAGCTCCTTTGTAGAAATTGCTGAATTCAAAGCGGGATTTATACGCGCCCGAAGGCTTGCGCCCGCTTTTTGTCGCAATCGATTCTGAGAAGAAACTGTATAAGAATCCCACTTCGGCGTGTGGCACCAAGACGACATTTTTATGCAGCGGAAAACGGTGCGAAAGGACTAAACTCAATCCGATTTCGAAACGGTAAAATTTCCAGTAATCCAATTCGTTATAAATCGTATCGCGGTCATCGGTTTTCGCATCGTGTTCCGAAAAACGGAAGAAAATTTCCGTCCCGATGAAATCAAACCATAAACCGCCGACATAAACATTTAACACAGGCGAAGCGTCGTCGATAAAATTCCACGCCGAAAGAGAATCTTGCGTATTGCGATAATTCTTGATTTCGCTTTTGAGTTTGCGACGATACCACGAATGCGGCGTAAACGGAACGCGGGCTTGCGTATAACCGCCAGCGATTCCTGCCCACGCACGGAATTTCGGCATCTCGGAATAATATTCGTTGGGTTCTACTGCTTTCTTTTGCCGTTCTTCTTTGGTTAAACGCCGATTGGTGCTGCCTTCGAAGAACATTTCGGCAATCGCATCGCCGAGGGCAATTTTGTCCGCGGTGTAGGGGAGGGAGCCTGCGACTTTCGGCTGGTAACTGCTTTCGTCAAATAAAGCCAAGGTAATGGTATTGCCGTTTTTGCAAATAAAAAGAAGATATTTATCTTCGAGCGCTGCGATTTTTTTCTGCGCTTCGGGATTTCGAATTTTCAAAAGTTCTGCGGGGACGCCTGGCTCTAAATTATTCCGAAGCCAAGACGCATAAAGCGCCATACTCGAATCGCGTTCTAATTCGCCGGCGACGCGGACGGATGGACTTCCGATACCGCTATTGGTGCGCTTTAACGAAAGCGCAAATTCTTTCGGGTCTAACGCCGAAACGGAATCGGGCGACCAGAGAAGAATTTCGGGATCTTGCCACAGCACAAAAGAACTGCGAAAAAAAATTTCTTCGGCAAAGAGTTGAGCCGCTGCAATCAAAAGAAGAAAAAGGCCGAGGAGTTTCATCGAATACCTCCGTCAATTCCTGCGATAAGAGAATCGGCGGCGAAGGCAGAAACTTTTGCAATGTCGCTCGCTTGAATTCCCGCGGAAATGTCGAGTGGAATTTCTGCAACGGCGCTGTAAAGAGCGCGCTGCTTTTCGTTATCCCACAATGTATACGCGAGAATTATCGTCAGATTTTCGGCGTTTTTCTTTTCGGCGGCTTCGTTTCCCGTGAGCGCGTAATCGTAGAATTCATCTTTCTTTAAATCCAATCCGAATGTGCATTCGTGAATTAAGAGAAGACGCTTCGGCGTATTACCTGCGGGGTAAGAAAGCGGCTTTCCTTGAGCGGGGAAGTGCCCTTTGATGTAAATGCGTTCGTCGAGTTTCTGCGTTTCTTCGGGTAAATTGCTGTAAATGGAATCGGGCCAAAGAACGAGTTTGGGGTAGCGCAGGCTTTGAATTTCGCCCGCAAAAGATTCTTCAATTTGCTTTCCGAGAATGGGGTAAACCGAATCGCGTGGAATCCCGAGACGCTTGGCGAACCATTTATCGCGGGATACGACGACGGTATTATGCAAACCGAGCATTGCGATTTCATCGTTTGCGCTCGGCGTTTCTCGGTAATAGGGATGACTTGCGCTCCATTGCTTTCCCGAACATGCGATGAGTGCAAGCGTTAAAAGCAGAAGCGCAAATTTCATTACACACCCCATTCCTTGCGGTAGGCGCGGACTCGGTCCAAAATGTCTTCGGGCGCACCGATTTTTTTGCGATTTTCATCGCTTTCGAGGAAGGCGATAATATCGTCGATGTTAATAATCGAATGCGCTTCAATTCCGTAGTTTTCTTGGACGGTTTCTAATGCGGACTTTCCGTTTTCCAAACGTTCGCGGCGATCGACTGAAATCAGAAGGCCTTTGATGTGAGCGTTCGGGAAATTCTTCATCGTTTGCATCGTTTCGTTGACGGAAGTGCCCGCGGTAATCACGTCTTCGATGATGACGACATCGCGACTTTCTTTATAAGTATCACCGACTAAATTACCGCCTTCGCCGTGATCTTTTGCTTCTTTGCGGTTGTAGGTAAAGCTCAAATCGATGCCGTGCTTTTCGGCAAGGGCAATCGCTGTCGCTGCGCAAAGAGGAATTCCTTTGTAAGCGGGTCCAAATAAATTGGTCGCTTTGCCTTGGAAATGTTCCACGTAAGCTTGGGCGTAAAATTCCGAAAGGCGTGCGAGTGCTTTTCCGGTGCGGAATTCTCCGGTGTTAATGAAATACGGAGTATGGCGTCCGCTCTTGGTAACGAATGCGCCAAATTTCAAAGCTCCCGTTTGAACGAGAAAATGCACAAATTCATCTTTCTGAATCATCTTAGTTTGAACCTCCGCAAAGGAGCGCAAAAATCGTTCCCCAGATTTTAACACTTGTGGCAACGGTAATCACCGTCAAAATAAAGGTGAGAATGACGCAAAGTCCAATGTACCAGAAGAAAGATTTTTTGAAACCTTTAATCTTGAGTTTGAACAAAAGCCAAATAATCACCGAGAGAAGTGCGCCAAACATCCAAGCGACAGGCGCCGAAATCGCAGCGACTAAACTCACCAAATAGACGAGGGTAATTCCCGGAATGAAAAAGAAAACAATCGAAAGAACGGTGAGCAAAATAAAGCCCACGAAGAATGAAATGCCGCGGTCTTTTTTGACGACGACTTGCGGCTGCGTTTCTTTTGGCGGCTCTTTTTGGTCTGCGGGCTTTTCTTCTTTTTTCGGTTCTTCGCCCGAAGCATTGATCACTTCGACTTCGGGAACTGCGGGCGCAGGAGTTGTCGAAATGATTTCTGCATCTTGAATTTTATTTTCTTCTGCCATAGGAATCCTTACAAGATAAAGGTGCGTCCTTCGTAAACGAATACGCGATGTTCTAGCCAGAGTTTTACTGCGGTCGAAAGAGTGCGCTTTTCGATGTCTTTTCCGAGTTCCACCAATTCATCGATGGATGCGGTTTCGGGAACGCGCTGCACATCTTGGCAAATAATTGGACCTTGATCCAAATCTTCGGTCGCAAAGTGTGCGGTTGCCCCGATGATTTTCACGCCTTTATGCCAAGCTTGATGGTAGGGTTTTGCGCCTTTAAACGCCGGCAAGAATCCGTGGTGAATGTTCACGACTTTATACTTAAATTCTTCGGTAAACGCTGCCGAAAGAATTTGCATATAGCGGGCGAGAATAATGCCGTCCGTTTTCGTTTCTTGAATGATTTCGCGGAAACGATTTTCGGAAACGGATTTTTCTTGCGTGCTCGGCACATAGTAAAATGGAACGCCGAAAGTTCCACCAACTGGCCCGAGTTCGGTGTGATTGCTCACAATGCAGCTAAATTCGCAAGGAAGATCGCCGTCGCGGTGTTTTAACAATAAATCGTAAAGACAGTGATCGGTCTTCGAAACGAAAATAGCGAGACGTTTCACTTTCGTCGTATCGTGAAGCTTCCAAGTGAGCGAAAGATGCGGACCGATGGATTCTAAATGCCTTGAAACTTCTTCGGCAGCTTCCGGTTCACATTCAAAAACCGCTCGCAGAAAGAATGTGCCAATATCTTTGGCGGTGTGTTGAGTCAAGTCGATGATATTTGCGCCCGCTTTGGCGAGGACTTGAGTGGTTCCAGCGATAAGCCCTTTTTGGTCAGGGCAGTGAATTTGCAAAATATAACGGGTAATAGCCATAAACTAAATATAGAAAAGCGAGATAAATTAGAAAGTAGGAATTAGGAGTAACTTCTAATTTTCCGCAGCGCAGACTTTGTTTCTTCCGCTTTCTTTGGCGGCGTAAAGCGCTTTATCGGCGGCTGCGATCATCGATTCGATCGTCGGAATATCTTTGCCTTTGAAACTAGAAACGCCGAGGGAAATGGTAACCGGAATTTCTTTGTCTTCAAATGAAAAATGATAATTTTCCACCGCTTTGCGCAAACGTTCTGCGCTTTTCATCGCATCGGCTTTCGTCATTTCGGGAAGTAAAAACACAAATTCTTCACCGCCGTAACGAGCGAAGAGATCGCTTTCGCGTTTGTTCCGCTTAAAAATTTGCGCGATGCCTTTTAAAATCATATCGCCCGCTTGATGCCCAAACGTATCGTTGACTTTTTTGAAATGATCCACGTCGCACATAATGGCATGCATCATAAAATTTTTGCGGCGGGCTGCTGCTAATTCGCCGACAGAACGATCCATAAAAGTGCGGCGGTTGGGCGCTCGGGGCAGCGGGTCTGTCGTCGCCGCTTCAAAAAGTTCGCGGCCAAAAGCTTCTTCGCTCGGGTCTTTAAAATCGATTTTTAAAACCATCTTCCCGATTTGCAAGCGATTTTCAGAATTGATTGTCTTCGGGTGATTTGTAATCGCTGCGCCATCGACGAAAGTTCCATTCAAAGAATCTAAATCGCGAATGGTCATGCGGTTTCCGTCCCAAGCGAGCTCACAATGTTTCCGCGAAATCATTTCATCGTCAAGGCGAATATCGGCTTCGGTACCGCGCCCGAGAACGGTTTTTCCGCGGGTCAAGGGAATTTGCTGAAACGCTGTCTGCGGATACAGAACAATCAAGTGCGGATGCGATTCTGCTGCAGGCATCGGACGCGTAAGTCCATTTGCCGCAATCGTTTTGTCCAAATTAAAATCGATAGAAGACATTTTGTTCAAAAATAAAATTTTTTGGCCGAAAAAACGAAACGCATCGCCAAAGCGATGCGTTATGGGGAATTCAAAAAGTTCTGCTCAGCGGGATTAGGTTTTGTTAATCGCCGCCAAGAAAGCGTCTTTCTTTTCTTGCAAAAATTCGCGGCTGTTGTATTTGCGAATGCGGCGAAGAGCTTGGTCGCGCAACTGGCGAACGCGTTCGTGGGAAATATTCATCGATTCGCCCACTTCGCGGAGAGTTTGCGGCGCTTCCAAATTGATACCGAAAATGCCTTCGATAACTTTTGCTTCGCGTTCGGGAAGCTGTTCCATCAATTCTTTGGAAAGATTTTCCACGCTTTGAATTTCGGAATCCGATTCGGGGTTAATCGCATGTCCGTCAGCGAGTACTTCGCCGTAAGTCGCCTTAGAATCGGTTTTGAGCGGGCTATCAAAAGAAACGCCGCGTTGACCGATTTGAATGAGTTCACGGATATCTTCGCTGATTTCTTTACCGCGGGATTGTTCGTGTAACGCTTTGCGCACGCGTAAATGCTGGTTCGCCGGTAAACGAATGAGGTTACCTTGTTCGTTAATGGCGCGGGTAATGTAAGCTTTAATCCACCACACACCGTAACTGATGAATTTTAGGCCGCGGGTATGTTCAAAGCTTTCGATGGCGCGGACAAGTCCCATAGCGCCTTCGCTCACCAAATCCGGCAGAGGAATCGGGCAGCCGCGATATTGAATCGCCACTTTCAACACAAAACGCATATTCGCCGAAATCAATCTTTGCCGAGCAATTTTATCGCCTTCTTTTGCTTTCTGAAAGAGAATTTGTTCCTCATCGCGAGAAAGCGGGGCAGTCTTACGAATGTCGTCTAAGTAGCGTTTCAGCGTCACATCAGTTGAATCAATATGCATTTCGAATCCTTTTCCTATGAACTTAAATATCGCTTTTTTTAGAGCAAGGAGTGTGCCAAAAGTGTAAAATTTTTTCAAATTATCCTACGATTGCGCTTTTTTATCAAATTTTTGGCTTTTTAAAATAATTGGCTCCTTTCACATGCGAAATTCCTCGCATTTCTGTCGCTCGAAAAACGAAAATGTTTTGTTTTATAGTCTAAATTTTATTACGGATTAAATTTGTTGTCATAAAATGATTACAAATAATGAATGAATTTCAATTCCTCATCATTAAACTTTGCTCGTGGATTTTTCCTCACGATGAATTTCGGAAAGCCGCAGACGATAAACATCGCCAAAAAATGGCGGCTTCGCCGCAAATAAAAGCGCAAAAAAAAGCGCGGCAAAAAAATAGCGCGCTAAGAAAGCGCGCCGAAATCTTTATCAAATTTTGTTAGTCTATTAACGTCGCTGTTTTGCCGTCGCAGCGAGCTTTGAACGTGCAATTCTTCGATTTGTTTAAAGGGAGCGGTTCTTTTTCCATATCCAAAATTTCGTGGATCGAAGCGCTTTGCCCGCGGAATTCGAGAACGGATTTGCCGTCGACTAAAATGCCGAAATATTGCACATTATATTTTTGCGCACTTTCTTCGCATTCGCGGAGATTTTTGGATTCCATTAAGGCGCGCGTCATCGAAATCAGGCAAGTTTCTTCGAACGAAGAATCGACTGTTGCAGGCTTGTAAGAACTGTCAATTGCCGCTAAATCGCCTTGATATTCAAACCAATTTAAAGAAAGCGGAACAAATTCCGGATTGTTTTTCGCGCATCCGAAAAAGAGTGCTAACGCAAAAAGAAAAATCCACTTTTTCATCTTGGTTCTCGCAGAATTAAACTTTCTTAATCGCAGCGGTGACGCTGTTGCGCCCATTGCGCTTTGAACTATAAAGCGCTTTATCCAAACGTTCAAAGACCGATTTCGGATCTTCACCCGGAGCCATTTCGGCAACGCCAAAGGAACAAGTCACTTGTTGTTGCGAAATTAACTGCGTGTTTTCCACATTTGTGCGGAGCTTTTCAGCGAGATGTTGCGCATTTTGAAGCGGCGTGTCGCTGCAAAGGATGACGAATTCTTCACCGCCCCAACGGACGAGTGCATCGGTTGTACGAATGCGACTGCGGATAAGCTTGGTGAGATTCACGAGAACTTCGTCGCCGACGCTATGTCCCCAAGTATCGTTGACTTTCTTAAAGAAGTCAATGTCGAGCATGATGAACGAGAGTGCGCCGCCGCCATTGTTCAAATGTTCTTGTTCTTGAGTGAGAACGCTTGTAAAGCCTGCGCGGTTTAAGCAACCGGTTAATGCATCTTCTTTGCTCGCTTTTTCGTAGTCGGATTTTTCCACTTCCAAGACGACCAAGTTGTGCTCTAATTCTTCGCGGCGTTTCCGTTCCACATTGCGTTGAATGCTGTAATCGCGGAGACGAAGCATTAAGTAGAAGAAGAAGGTGATAAACCAAAGGGCGATGAGCGCAAACATCAACTTTTCGGCGGAAATGAGTTTTCCTTTGAAAGAAATTCCCATAATTTCCAAAGTGCCGTAGCCGAGAGGCGCATTTGTCCCCGTTTGAATTTCGATGAGAGGAATGTTGGAAAAATCAACGCGGGCACGGTGTGCGTTCACATTATTTTGCGAAACCCACCAACCGGCAACGCGGAATTCTTGCGGGACAAAAACCGCAGGGCTCGTTTCTTCGAGCGGGAAAAATTCAATTTCGTTAAATTTGAGAGTGCTTTGTTCGCCGAGTTTTGAAATCGAATCGTCCCAAGCGCGCAAGTAAAGGCGAACAGAACCTTCGCCGCGGGGCTTTACCCAAACATAAATGCTGTCGTAGTGAGAAAGATCTTTGCCGCGGCTTTTTCCGTCACCCAAGTAAATTTGCAAATTGACGTAGGGATACGGATAACCTTCGCGGAGCTCGTAATCCATAATCAAGGATGAATCGGTCCGAGAAATTTCCAAAATGGAATTTCCGCCGTCCACGGAATCCGTTTGCGCGACAATATAGGGATACGTTGCTGGCGAAATCGTGTAGATATCGTCCATCCCATACCGATACCATAAAAACCCGAGAATCGTGACGGAGAGCAAGAATGCAATCATCAAATTCAAGCGGAATATGGACATCAATTTAATCCAAACATTTTTCATACTTTCCTGTAAAATACATTAAATACATTTTTTTTGCTCAAAGTGTGTGTTAATTTTTTGAAATAATTTATTGGCCATCGCTTCGTGGCGGCTTAAATTCGGGTGAAAATCCAATCCAGAATTTTGCGGAGTCGGCAAATAAATGTGTGAAATATCGCGGTTTCCGCGGGAAAGTTCGCGCGAAAAGACGGACTCAATGCGTTCGGGCAAGAAATTTTGCGGGAAAATATCGGTGGAAAGCAAAAAGATGTGGGAAAGTTGATGCTTTGAACGGATAAAATCCAAAAAATCCGAATAAGCTGCGTCAAAAATTGCGGGATTTGGATGCGAACCTTCGCCTTGCCAGTCGTTTATTCCGATGAAAAGGCAGAGAATATCGGGGTGAAATGCAGAAAAATCCCAAGAGGGAGAATTGCCGAGGGGAGATTCGCCACCGAGAGTGTATAAATAGAGCTGCGGAATGGTCCAGCGGGGCGCAATTTGCATATAATTTTGCACAAGTCCGCGTCCACTGTAAGCGTTGACTTGAAAATCTGCATGAAATTTTTCGGCGACAAGCGCTGCGTAACTGCGGGTAGCGTCCGTCGTGGAAAATGCGGTTCCCGTAATCGGATTCGGCGCAGAATTGCCGAAGCCGACGGTGTAAGAATCGCCGATGAATTCCATTTTGAGCGGAAAAGTTTTCGTTTTTTGCGGAATGGGTTCGGGGTAAATTTTCCAAAGCGAGATGCTTCCGAATTCGGTCTCGGTCATTTTTCGAACGCGGGCTTCGTGAATGCCGTTTTCGAGGTCTGCAGCGACGGGATAAATTTTACGCTCGCGAGTTTCTAAAATGGAAAAATCTTTGCCGTCGATTTCAATGCGAAAACGCGCTTCGCCTTCGAGTTCTAAAGCCAAAGAGGCGCCTTCAAAGGCAAAAGAAAATTCCGCGGCGGGCGCACAAACGCGGGGAATTCCTTGCAAATCCCAACGTCCACAAAAGGTAACAGATGAAAATGTCATAAAAGGAAAATAGAAAGAAAAACGCGGCGAAGCCGCCTCACACCTAATTTCTAATTTATTCTCGTGGATTTTCGCAGAATAAAAAAGTGCGCTTGGATTTTGCCGGTTGCTTATGCGGTGGCTTTTTTTTCGGATGTTTGCTTGGGCGAAGCGGAGGCGCCGGCGCCGGGTTCTGCGGGGGATACGCTGACCGTCGAAGATAAACGGATGGCTTATCTCGTTTACAATTTATTGGATTCAAATGGGATGATTCTCGGGGCGGATACGGCTCGCGGACGAAAATTGTTTTTTCGCAACTGCGCGCCTTGCCACGGACGCGATGGACGTCGCATGAATCTTTCGCATGATTTGAGAAATCCGCAATACATCGGGACGACCGCGCACGATGAAGCGCCGACATTTTGGTATATGATGAACTTCGGCGATTCTATCCGCGGAATGCTCCCGTATTTTGATGAAATTCCGCTTTCCGAGATGATCGATATTGCAGGATTTGCGCAGACTTTGCCACGGCATCCGTGGACCCGCGAAGAAATGGAAATCGTCGATCGTGAAAATGAAAAGCGCAAAGCGGAACGAGAACGTTTAGAAAAAATTTCTTCGGAAAATTCCCCATAAAAAAGCGAACCAATTCGGTTCGCTTTTTCCATTTTTTTTCAAAATTTAGTTCGGCATCATATCCGAGAAATCGTGCTTTTTCGCTTTCTTGGCAGCGGGTTCTTTCGCAAATTTCCGATTGGTGACGGAACCGACTGTGTAATAGCGTCCGTCTTTATAAATAATTGCCGTATAAATATTTAGCGTCTTGTGATTCGTCCACTGCTTGTAAAGATTGTGAACGCTCGGTTTGATATCGGCTTCTTGTAATTCGGTGGTGCGCACCTTTTTGCCGTAGCGATCCGAGAATTTGTCGGACATATAATCCAACGCTTCAAAGACTTTCGGTAAACGATCGACTTCCATGCGTCCGGTGCGGACTTCGAAAGCGTAAAAATGATCGTTCTTGTTAAAGAGGAAATCGACCTGCACAGGCAGTTCATCCATCATATAAACAGGAATCACAACGCGATCTGCGCCATCGGATGAACCGAGCGGGTCGTATCCCAACTTCATAATTTCTTCAATCACATGCTCCCGATCAATGCCAAAATTGATTCCGGCGAAACCAGTCGGTGATTGAGCCCAAATTTGAGCTGTGAAGAGGGCGAAGATAATGAAAACAATTTTTTTCATAAAGTCTCTTGTGAAGCCACACACTGTAAAACATAGTAAACAAAAATAAAAACTGCCGCCGGGAAACTTCAAAAAAGGGATGAAAAACACAAAAATGAGATGAAATGCAGAAAAAATGCGAGAAATGCGCCTATATTGTTATATTTCGCACTGTATGTCTAGCATTTACGGAAAGTTATTTTCGGTCTCCACCTGGGGAGAATCTCACGGTGAAGCGGTGGGCGTCGTCATCGATGGCTGCCCCGCAGGATTGCCCTTAACCCAAGAAGAAATTCAGCGAGCGCTGGATCGTCGTCGTCCGGGACAAAATTCTCTCGTGACACCGCGAAAAGAAGCGGATACCATTCATATTCTTTCGGGAACTTTCGAAGGAAAAACGACGGGAACGCCGATTTGTTTAGCCGCTTGGAATGAAAATCAGCATTCGGGCGATTATGCGGAAATGGTGAATTGGTATCGTCCGGGCCACGCCGATTTGACTTACGATTTGAAGTATGGCTTTCGCGATTACCGCGGCGGTGGACGCGCTTCGGCGCGAGAAACTTTGGCACGCGTTGCAGCGGGAGCGGTCGCTTCGAAAATTTTAAAACTTTCTTGTGGCACCGAAATCTTGAGCTGGATTGAATCGGTCGGAAATGTCAAAGCGAATATCGATCCGTCGCAGGTCACCGCCGAAGCGATTGAAGCGTCGCCGGTTCGCTGTCCCGATTCCGAAGCATCGCAGAAAATGGCCGCGCTCATTCAAGAAGTGCGCATGGCGAAAGATTCGGTGGGCGCAGTTCTCGCCCTCGAAATTCGGAAGCCGCCGGTCGCTATCGGGGAACCGGTTTTTGAAAAAGCGCAAGCGGTTCTCGGCGGGGCGATGCTTACGATTCCTGCGGTCAAAGGATTTGAAATCGGCGAAGGATTTGCGGCGTCAACGATGCGCGGATCGGAACACAATGATGTGATTCGCTTTGAAAATGGCGGTTATCACACGCTGACGAATCATGCGGGCGGAATTCTCGGCGGCATTACCAATGGCGAAACCATTCATTGTCGGATTGCGTTTAAGCCGACGGCGACGATTGCGCAAGAACAAGAAACCGCTGGATGCGATCATCAAAATGGGAAGTTAATCGCCCGTGGACGTCATGATCCTTGCGTCGCAGTGCGTGCGCCTGTTATCGTCGAAAGTATGGCGGCACTCGCATTGGTGAATTTGTTCTTAGAACAAAAAGCGCGAACATTCCAATTTTAATTTTCAAAATGATTTCAAAAAAAACACCGCAACTGCGGTGCTTTTTTGCATTTACTTTCTTCCGAATCGACGCGTTTTGCGGAACGGTTTATCGTCGCGTTCGCGGAACGGGCGCTCGTGAAAATCTTTCTTTCCGTGGCGGCGTTCTTTGCGGTTTACCGAATCGCGGTTGCGCTTGAAACTTTCGCGTTCTTTGGGGAACGGCTTGTCGTCGGTCATAAGACGGAAGCGCGAAGGATTTCCGCGGATGGTCATCTCTTCTAAGATGAGTTTGATTTCGGGAGCGAGACCTTCGGGAAGTTCGACGGTGCTGAAACGGTCGAATAATTTAATGCGGCCGATTTCTGCGGAATCCATTCCCGATTCGCCTGCGATAGCGCCGACGATGTCGCGCGGTGAAATATGATCGCGACGTCCAACTCCTAAATAGTAACGTTCAAAGCCTTCTTCGATGCCGTTTTCGTTTTCGATGCGCGGGGAATGTTCGCGTTCTTCGCGCGGACCGTTGCCGAATTTATCTTCGCGGGCCTTTCTGCGCTCTTCGCGGAGAGTAACCGCTTTGAGCTCGGGCAAGTCGGCGGGGAAGAGCGGTTGCCCTGCTTGGGCGAGTTTCGTTACCGCAGCCGCGACATCGAGAGCGGGAATGCCTTTTTCTTCGACGAGGCTTTCGACCAAATTGCGAAATTCTTCTAAGCCGCCCGCTTCGATTGCGTCTAACACTTTTTGTTTAAATGCGGAGACGCGGCGTTCGCTGATTTGTTCGCCGGTCGGAATTTCCATCGGGTCAATGGATTTGCGGGTCGCGCGCTCAATCATTTTGAGCAGACGACGTTCGCGCGGTGTGATGAAGAGAATCGCGTTTCCTTCGCGGCCAGCGCGGGCGGTTCTCCCGATGCGGTGCACGTAGGATTCGGTATCGTAAGGAATGTCGTAATTGATGACGTGAGAAATTCTATCCACGTCCAGTCCGCGGGCAGCGACATCGGTTGCGACGATGATATCGATTTTTCCTTCTTTCAATCGATTGATCGTGCGTTCGCGGAGCGCTTGCGCTAAGTCGCCGCTGAGAGGTGCTGCGTTAAATCCGCGGGCTTCTAACCGTTCGGCAACTTCGGCGGTGAGCTGCTTCGTGCGGACGAAGATAATTACGCCGTCGTAAATTTCGCCTTCGAGAACGCGGGTGAGCGCTTCCATTTTTTGTTCGGCGCGGACGGTCAAATAACGCTGACGGACTTTGTCTACGGTCGCGGTTTTCGCTTCGATGCAAGCTTCTTCGTAATCGCCGAGATAGCGGTCGATGATTTTTTTCACATTCGCGGGCATCGTCGCACTAAAGAGTCCGCGCTGCGCATTCTCGGGAACTTTGGAAAGAATCTCTTCGACTTCTTCCATAAATCCCATGTCGAGCATTTCATCGGCTTCGTCGAGGACGACAGTTTGCACTTTTTCTAAGCTAATCGTGCCGCGTTTTAAATGGTCTATTAAACGCCCAGGAGTCGCGACGACGATTTGCGGAGTCCGCTTTAACGCGCGGAATTGAATGCCGATATCTTGTCCGCCGTAAACGGGAACGATATGTAAATGCGGCATCGCAATAGCGAAATGCTGAATCGCTTCGGCGACTTGAATCGCTAGTTCGCGGGTCGGCGAAAGCACGAGCATCGATGTTTCATTCTTCTTAAACGCAATCCGCGAAAGCAGAGGCAATGTAAAGGCTGCGGTTTTGCCGGTGCCGGTTTGAGCGGTGCCGAGAAGATTTTTCCCCGAAAGGAAAATGGGAATCGCTTTCGCTTGAATCGGCGACGGAGTTTCAAAACCGGCTTTTTGAACGCCTTCGAGAACCTCGGGTGAGAGTCCTAAATCGTCAAATTTAAGGGTGTCGGCCAAAGAATCGGTATTTTCTGGCGGAATTTCGGTAGAATTCGGGTTGTTCCCGAGGGAATTTTCGGAGTCGTTTGTATAATTCATCGGCGCGCAATATAGAAATTGAAATCTTTTTTTGAAACCCCCTCGTATTTTTCAAAAAATTTTATACATTTGGTGCACCAACGGAGAGATGTCGGAGTTGGTCGATCGAGACGGTCTCGAAAACCGTAGACTCCTTATAGGGGTCCGAGGGTTCGAATCCCTCTCTCTCCTCGCAAAAAAGCGAACTCGTTTGAGTTCGCTTTTTTTTGTTTTGAGTTTTTGTGATGATTCCGATTTATTCAAGGGGAGAATTTTCGGCGGGGGATTCCTCTGTTTTCGTTTTTCTTTTCGAAACGACACTTTGCTTATATTCCGCAATTTGCGTGTTCACGAAAGTGGCAAAAGCTTCGTAAGCCGCTTCCCCTTCGAGCATCATCCGCGCGTTAATGTGATTGATTAAATCGCGGTAAGCGTTATCCGAGGCGATTCTCGCTTGCTTCGTCGCGCCGGCAACTTTGACAGAGCGTTCGTTGGTGCGAACGTCTGTGTGTTCACGCACCGTTTCGTTCGCCGCCTTCAAATGGTCTACAAAACGAGTCAAATTCAAAGTTTCAACGAGGTTTTTGTGAATGGTTTCAAGATCTTTAATAAAGCCTACAAGGGCACCCGTTTCTTTATGAAGTTGATCTAACACATTGATGTTATAATCGATAATGTGCTGATTCAAAATCTTTGCAGCGTTGGCGCAGTCTGCATCTGGAAAATCCAAATACGCACTCACGCTACGCTTGTAACCCAAATAAAGTTTGTCGCGCAAACGGTCCGCTTCAGCAATCTTGTCTGTCGCAAGACTTTTGTTCGAAATATTCGAACAAGCATCTTCTTCTTGAACCGCTTTTTGTAACGCTTCAACTTGCGCAGCGCAATTTTTGGTGATATTAGAATCGTTACTAGCACGATCCACGATATCTTTCAAAAAAAGAAAATGAGCGGAATTGTTGATGTTGGTTAATGCAATGGTTGATACTTGAGCCATTCAAGCCTCCAAATAGAGTGTTAGTGTTTATGCCTTCGCCCCAATTTGCGAAAGCGGATTTAATATAAACTTCATTTTTGTAAAATCTTACAATTTTATTGTAAAAAATTATTTGTGAAAATAAAGTTAACTGCTTATTTCGATTCTATTTTGTAAAGAAATTAAGACGAATTCAGCCAATTAGGATTGTGAGCGCTTTGTTTCATCCTTCTGATTCTCCCTAAAAAGTGCAGGGAAGTTAGAAAAGCCTTCGGACAGTCTCATTTGATTTGCAGGGAAGCTCGCCGAGGTCTCGGACAGTCCCATTCGGTTTGCTGGCATACTCGCCGAGGTCTCGGACAGTCTCATTCGGTTTGCTGGCATACTCGCCGAGGTCTCGGACAGTCCCATTCGGTTTGCTGGCATACTCGCCGAGGTCTCGGACAGTCCCATTCGGTTTGCTGGCATACTCGCCGAGCCCTCGAACAGCACATTCGGTTTGCAGGGATGCTAGCCGAGGCCTCGGACAGGGCAATTTTAGTTAGGAATTAGGCAATAGCCTTAACACGAATCGCTTTAGCGATTTTTGGTTCAACTTCTAACTCCTTACACCTCATTTCTCATTTAACTATATTTGTTGCCACGCCCAAAATTTAAGGAGCATAATCGATGACGTTTCAAGATGTTCTTTTCGAAATCCGTAAAAAAAGTGCAACAGAACGTGAAAAGGGTTTTTTATTTGAAAAGCTGATGCAGCGTTTTTTAAGAGAAGATAACCGTTATCAAGAAGAATTTGAAGAAGTTTGGCTTTGGAATGAATTCCCCTACAAAAATGAATTTAGCGACAAAGGGCAAGATTTAGGCATTGACCTGGTCGCAAAACTGGAAATGGGGGGATTTTGCGCGATTCAATGCAAATGTTATAACGAAAATACCGTGATAGAAAAGCCGATGGTCGATTCGTTTATCGCGACTTCGGGAAGGTCGTTTGGAAAACAAGAATCGACGGGGCAAGAATTTATTTTTACCGAGCGCCTCTGGATTTCGACGACGAATAAATGGGGAAAAAACGCCGAAGATACTTTGAAAAATCAATATCCGCCGGTCGAGCGCCTGAGCGCCCAAGACTTAGAAGAAAGCAATGTGGATTGGGAGCGTTTAATTAAAAACGAAAAGAATATCCAAAAAACGCCCAAGCATATTTTGGACCATCAAAAAGAAGCCGTTGAAAAAGCTCTTTTGCATTACCAAGAAAATGAACGCGGAAAACTCATCATGGCATGCGGTACGGGGAAAACTTTTACCGCACTCCAGATTACCGAAAATATGCTGAAGGATGGCGGGCTTGTCTTATTTATGGTGCCGTCGATTGCGTTACTCGGCCAAGCGTTGAATGCGTGGATGCAAGATAAAAAGCTCCCGATGACACCCATTGGCGTGTGCTCGGATTCTTCGGCATCGAGCGTTAACGACGACATTGCCGAAAGCCTAATCGATTTACCGCTCCCTGCGACAACGAATGCCGAAACGATTGTCTCTGCCATTTTAAAAGCGAAGAAAAAGGCGAAAGAGAAAAATGAAAACCGCTTAATCGTCGTATTTTCGACGTATCAATCGATAGATCAAGTGGAGCGTGCACAAAAAACATTACGAGAAAAAATCGATGATGCTGAGTTTGATTTGGTCATTTGCGACGAAGCGCACCGCACAACAGGAGTTAGCTTTGATATTCAAGGCAAAGAAAAGAAGGACGCCGACTTTGTTAAAATTCACGACGGGAACTTTATCCAGGCAAAGCATCGCCTTTATATGACGGCAACGCCGCGCGTTTACAGCAGCGAATCGAAAAAAGAAGCGAAAAAGCAAAAAGAAAATGGAAGCGTCAACGATTGCGTTTTATTTTCGATGGATGATGAATCGGTTTACGGCAAGGAATTTTACCGCGTAGGCTTTGGTTATGCGGTTGAACACGGGCTTTTGACCGATTACCGCGTGATGGTTTTGACCGTGAGCGATTCGAATTTACCGCAAAAGGTAAAAGATGATATTTCGAATAACGAAGGGAATTTGGATTTTGACGAAGCGTGTAAACTCGTGGGCTCTATCAATGCCCTTGCCAAATGCGTCGAAGGCGATAATGAGCTCATCAAATCGCTAGACCCGAGCCCCATGAAGCGCGCCGTCGCATTCTGTTCCAAAATTGGAAAAGTGGGGGTGAATGATAGTTCCAAAAATACTGCCGAAGCATTCCCTATTTTGGCTCTTGAGCGCAACGAAGAAATTGCAAAAGAAAATGACGATAACCGCATTCCGTTAAATATCGAAGCGCGCCATGTCGATGGCTCGATGAAAGCGACCGAAAGAAATGAAATTTTGGATTGGTTAAAAGAAGATACCGAAGAAAACACTTGCCGTATCGTGACCAATGTGCGCTGCCTTTCGGAAGGGGTCGATGTCCCCGCCCTCGATGCGGTGCTATTCCTTTCGCCGAGAAATTCGCAAGTCGATGTGGTGCAAAGTGTCGGTCGCGTCATGCGAAATTTTAAGAAGGGTCTTGCGGGCGAAAAACGCTACGGATACATTATTATCCCGGTTGCGGTGCCCACTTCGCAAGAAGCCTACAAAGCCTTGGACGATAATAAACGCTACAAAGTCGTGTGGCAAGTGTTAAACGCTTTGCGTTCTCACGATGACCGTTTTAATGCCGAAATTCAACGCGCTTCTTTGGATTCGCAGCTGCAGCGCATTATTGTCGCAACACCAAAGCCCAAAAAGCCAAGTGAGGTCGCAGGCGGTGCCGTTAATCCGAGCGACCCCAGCCAAACAGCAAAAGTTGTCGACGCGATTCAAACTTCCCTCGAATTTGAAGAATATCAAGCCAAATTCAAAGCGCGCCTCGTCGAAAAATGCGGCGAACGCGAATACTGGGAAACTTGGGCGGGTAAAGTCGGCGAATATGCGAAGACGTATATCGAAAGAATTAAAAGCTTGGTCCGTGTCCAGGGTGAAATCCAAGATGAATTCCAAGAATTTGTAAACCAGCTGCGAAAGAATTTAAACCCGAGCATTCAAGACGACGACTGTATCGAAATGCTCGCCCAGCACATGATTACGCGCCCGGTATTCGAAGCGCTCTTTAGCGATTACCGCTTTGTGGGCAATAATTCGATTTCGCGTTCGATGCAAAAGATGATTGACCTTTTGCAAAAGCAAAATGTCGATATGGAAAATAGCACTCTCGAAAAGTTCTATGAATCCGTAAAAATGAATGTGAGCGGCATTGATAAATTAGATGGGAAACAAAAAATCATTAAAACCCTTTACGAAAAATTATTGCTGTCCGGTAAAAGTTCCAACATAAGCACAATATGCTGAATACGCGCCGATTTCGACAGAAAGCGGTGCCTTTGCGTTTGCGGGTCCCCTAGACAAGATTTAGCTGGAGCTGGCCGGGTGGTGAACGGCCCCCGACAAAAGAGCTTGCAGCAACCCGTTCTGGATTTTCGA